>DATKGQ010000018.1:0-7605 GCA_035510715.1 Saccharimonadales bacterium (SeqCode)
TGGCCCTCCATAACGCTTACGCTTAAGCTTCTCTATTGTGGAGAGTCTTATATTGGTATGATTAAGCCATGCAAGTTCTTGCCCTGCCACAATTACCTACTGACTTAGTAACATTTGACGATCTAAGCGTAGCTTTGGCTCGTGATGAATCTTTAACTGGATTTACAGCTGTTAATCAAGATTTATCAAAGTTTAGGGTCAAAGCACTTAGTATTACAGAAGCAAGACTTGAAAAAATTGTTGCCATAGAGGCTGACTTTGAAAAGGTAAGCCTTAGTGACGTAGTATTCTTGCATTGTAATTTAACCGCGGCGAATTGTGCTGAGGCTTCGTGGCGCAGGGTGCAGCTCAATAGTATGCGTTGTAGTGGTCTGAAATTGCAGACAAGCACACTCAAAGACGTGGTATTTGAAGACTGTAAATTGGACTTATCAAATTTCCGCTTCTCAAAATTAAAGAATATACGTTTCAAAGATTGTGTATTAGATGAAGCCGATTTCTATAGTGCCGAATTAGAGAATGTGCAGTTCCAAGGTTGTTCGCTTAGCAAAGCAGAGTTCTCGGCAGCAAAGTGTAAGGCGGTTGATTTACGGACCTCAGAGATTACGGAAGTACTCGGTGTCGAAGGCTTAGCAGGGGCAACTATTGATTCCGTTCAGCTTATAGCTATATCTCAGTGTTTAGCTCAAGCATTCAAAATCAATGTTAGTAACGAATGAAATTTAGTTGATATAGCAATGACGATGGCCCTTGTATATTTGGACATTAGCATTTTGATCGTGGCTGTCGTTATGGGCGTATACCCTACGACGATTCTATTCGTCCGATTCGTTTGCAACATGACGGACTACAGGATATTCCGCAGCCAGGAAATCAGCAACAAGCAGTTCAGGGAAGCGCCCTGCAGACCAGATCCAGACGTATACCCAGAACCCGCGACATCAGTTTCGTAACCCACCCAGACCGTCCTTTAACCCCTCTAGTAGATATAATATTTTCGGGCATCCCCTCAGTGGCGGCCCATGAGTTCATGAAAATGAACAATACTGGAACCCTGAGGGACAAGCCGTGTGAATAAATGTGTCATTAAGATGACGTTGAACCATCAGGTTCATTCCCATCAACAACAACACAATCAACACACGGCTTTTTTCATATCTAAAATAAAGGGTGCTATCTATGGCTGGAATATTGCTCATTATTATCTGTTAAACTAAGTACATGGAATTAATTGATTTGGTGGATATGAATGACAATATAATTGGGTTCGCCGATAAGGAAGTTGCTCATGCCAACAGACAATTGCACCGTGTCGCAGTTGTCTATGTCTTTAATGAGAAAGGCGAATTATACATACAAGTACGCAAAGAAGATGACGGATTATATGACCAATCGGTTGGCGGCCATGCCTCCCATGGCGAAGATTATGCCACTACCGCGAACCGGGAAGCTGATGAAGAAATTGGCATCAGGCAGCCTCTGACCTATCTGTCGACTTTTTATCCCGGTAAAGGCATCCATATATTCGGACTATTTGAATGTACGGCCAGCAAGAAATGGCAGTTTGTGCCAAGTGAAGAAGTAGATGAAATAATTCCGATGAAACTTATCGATATCAGAAAAATGATGATCAAATCACCAGAAAAGTTTACGGATGGTTTTATAAATACTATGGAAGAATATTGCAAGGTTAAAAAGTTGCGGTAACCTATTAGCAAATGATAAAAGCGATTATTTTTGATTACGGTGGTGTCATGACCGACAGTGGCGGTGGTGACGAAATCTCTCAGCGCCTGGCAAAATTTCTTGATTTAACCATTGACCAGGCCCACCGAATGATGCAAGAGCCCAGAAGTGATTTTATGAAAGGGAAAATCGATGAGGCCGAATTCTGGAAGCTAATCGAAAAAATACACGGACAGCCAGTCCCTTCTGAAAAGAAAAAGATTTTTAACACCTGGGAGCACATGCACCCCAGGCCGCAAATGCTGGATTTCGTGCATAAGTTAAAAAGTCATGGGTACAGGATAGGCTTACTATCCAATGTGTTGCCCGTGACTGAAGCTATTATCCGCGAACAAGGAGCGTACAGGCTATTTAACCCCTGCCTACTTTCCTGTAAGTACGGCTATGCGAAACCCGAGACGCAAATGTACCAAGAACTCCTTAAACAACTGCCAGATACCAAACCCGAAGAAGTCATTTTTATTGATGACCAAGAAAAATGCCTGGTTCCCGCCCGGGCAATGGGCATTAATACGGTCCTCGCCAAAAATGCCGGGCAAATTATAAATGATGTCAGCAAATTACTGGCTGATTAGTCCGTTTCCGGTAATTCGTGGTGGGTGAATGACTCGATATTTATTACCTCTCCGCCCATGTTATCAGCGAAGAAACTGTCATGGGAAACGTAGATTATCGCACCATGATAGTTTTTCATGGCGTTTTCCAATTCCTCGATGCTGGGCAGATCAAGATGATTGGTCGGCTCGTCTAGAATCAGTATTTGCGGATCATTTATCAACATTGAAATTAACTGGATTCTGGCTTTCTGCCCGCCGCTCAACCGCTCTACGGCCATCTGGCCGTCAGTTACCGGGTTGAATAAATAATCACTCATCAACTGCATTATTTTTTGGTCGCTAACCGGCAACTTTTTTTCGTCCAGGATTTGTTCCAAGGCATCATGCAGTGACATTTTTAAATACTGGGCATTAACTTCTTGTTCATACAGCCCGATTTTAATTTCTTTCTCGACTTCAATCGCCCCCCTGAAGCATTGCGATATCATTGACTGGCCGGTCGCTTGGGACATAATGGCCTGTACTATAGTCGATTTCCCGGTGCCGTTGCGGCCGTGTAGCCTTAGCCGTTCAGCTTCGCTCAGACTGAAACTGACGTTGTCAAACAGCGGTTTATTATCATAACCCAAGGACAGCTTGCTGACCTGAAGTAATTTCCGGCCGGTGCCGGTACCTTCTTTGCTGCGGACCGACAGTTTTATATTTTTAGCTTTATGCTTCTGGTAAGACGTGGTTAACTTATCGTTCATACCACTAGCCGATTCCTGGTCAATCCAAAAAGACGGCTTGATCGTTTCTTTCAGTTCCAATATTTGGGCCGTGGACTTTAGCTCCAAAGATTTAAAACGCCGGATCGTTCCCGGATCACGGGCTTTTTGCTTAAGCCGTCGGAACCGGATAACATCTTCTTCCAAGTTGACAATCCGCCGCTGCGATAATTCATATTGGTTAACCTGATTGACTACCTGGTTGGTATTGGTTCTCAGGTAGGCCTGGTAATTACCCCTGAAGCTGAAACAGCGTCTGTCCCGGATTTCAATGATTCTATCAACCATCCCCAGGATATCCCGGTCATGGGTAATTACCAGTACCGCTTCCGGAGCGGACTTCAGCCACTTGATAAAAGCCGCCTTGGCAACGTAATCCATGTGATTAGTCGGTTCATCAATAAGCGCCAAATCGCCATGGCTGCGGATTATTTTAATCAACTCAACCATCCGTTTCTGGCCACTACTCAGCGTACCGATCGGCTTGTGGATTTTATCACTGTCTATCTGATAAATTTCAAAAGCCTGTTTAATCTCGTCCTCAAGCTGGTAATAACCCAGCTGATTAAAACGCTCGACGGCATCGGCGAAGGATTGTACTTTCCTGGCATCAGGATCGTTATCATTTAAAAAGTTATCGATCGTTTTGACCAAGTGAGAGTATTCCGGTAAATCCCCCTGGATATATTCCAGGACCGTTTTGGACTCATGCCCGTAATGCTCCTGGCGGCTGCTGATAACGACCGATCCCCTTTTAATGGCAATATCGCCGGCATAATCGGTATCCTGACCGGTAATAATATTAAACAGCGTCGTTTTACCGGTACCATTACGGCCAATCAGGCCGATTTTTTCGTTTTCCTGAATTTCCAAACTCAGGCCATTATAAAGAATATTATCACCAAAACTTTTTTCAGATATTTCTACGGACAGGATCATAGCGGTTCATTTATGTTAATACTAAGTAAAAGATAACCAGTGCTCTCCCGATTTTATAGGTTGAAGACAGATCAATAACCAGTTTAACAGATTTCAGGGGTAATTATATGTTTTGCTATACTGCCTACATGAAAGATCATTGTTGCATCGCTTTCGCCGGGGTAGTCGGCAGTTCAAAAACGCCAATTGCAAATTATTTAAGTACTTCGCTGGGATTACCGGTTTTTAACAACGATGACATCCGCAAAGAAGTCACCGAGGACATGGGGCATTTCGATGTTGAAGAATACAACTCCCGGCAAGAACAAAGGTGTAAAGCGGTACTGGCATCTGGGCAATCATTTATTTACGACGGTAGTGTGGACCGGAAATGGCCCAAATTCAAAGGCTGGCTGGATCAGGAAAACTACCGGTGTTTTATTATCAGCCTGAACTTAAGCCATAAGTTTCTGATCGAGCTTTATGAAGCCAAAAAATATACCGAAGGCCACCGTTTGCCGGAACTTATTGAGCAGCATAATGATTTTGTCCGTCAATACGGCGACGCTATCGGCCTGCATATCGATGACACACATTTCGCCAACCGACTTAACATTGCCAAAGAACACGTCAGTCACTGGCTGGAAAGTTAATCCCCCACCCAAAACTTAAATAAAAACTTGAAGTAAATCACTGTCTTGTGGCACAATGTGCTTATGATTAAGCTTATTGAAAAGGCCAGACAATAAGCTATGGAGACGATGCCAACGCCCGATAAATACGGCTTGGTTATCTTCCCTCTCTCAACAGAATGCCCCCAAGGAAAAGCTTGCCCACTACGGCGGAAGGGTTGTTTTGTCAGCGGCCATCATTTGTATTTCTTTAAAGAAGACTTCGAACGCCAAGGCCCTGATTCTTTCCCCTTTCTACTACGCAACAATCCATTTAACATCATCCCGATTGCCCGGTGCCAGCATAACAAATATGAGAAACTTTACCTGCCACCGCCAATTCCCGAGGATGGCATAATTATAGAATTCCTCCATCAGGCCGATTTCCTCAGGAGCTTAGGCGATGCCGCGATTAACCTGGCCCATATAGAAATAAATCTTGAAAACTTAGACAACGGCATCATGCTCGAAAGGCATCGGATACCCCAATTAACTGAGGAGTTCGATGAGAGTTTTGAAAATATACGGGAACTCGGCAAACAGGCATTGAAACTGGGACTATTGCCGCAAAGGACAATAATGAACCCGTTTGATCATATTTATCTGGACGAAGACCAGTCGGTGCGGGAAGAGGCGATACAGATTGTCCATTCGGTAGTCTATGTTGATGAACTGGCGGAAACCGGTTAATTCTAGTTAGCCCAGGATTTTGTTATCATAAGTACGTGGAAACAGCTGTTAAAATCAAAAATTTAACAATTATTCTCGGTGGACGTTTTAAGGCTCTTAAGAATGTTAGCCTTGATCTGCCAGCTGGTAAAACTGTCGGCGTAATCGGGCCCTCCGGCGCCGGAAAAACAACTCTTATCCGGGGTATCGTCGGCAGACTGCACATAAATAGAGGGACAATTACGGTCTTCGGTGAACCGGCCGGTTCACCGGATTTAAGAAAACAACTGAGTTATATGACCCAGGAATTATCCGTTTATCCTGACCTGACTGTCAGAGAAAATTTAAGATACTTCGCGATAATGTCTGGCCAACCAAGAAAACATGTCAACCAAACCATATTAAAGTCTTTGGAAGCCATCGATATGGCTGACAAAGCGCCTAATTTAGTCAACAGTTTATCGGGCGGCGAAAAACAACGGGTATCGCTGGCAATTGCCCTGATTGGCTCACCCAAGCTGCTGGTCCTGGATGAACCGACAGTAGGCTTGGATCCGGTCTTAAGGGGAAGCCTCTGGGAATTGTTTGCACGCTTGGCGGGGCTCGGCCATTCCCTTATTATTACCAGCCACTCAATGGATGAAGCCGAAAGATGCGATGATCTTGTGCTTATCAGAGAGGGCCGGCTGATAGCCCACAGCTCACCGGCGCAGTTGCGGCAATATACGGACACTAAAACAGTCGAGCAAAGTTTCCTGAAGCTTGTCGGAGAAAAACAATGAGTATTAGGAGAACTGTCGCCACCACCCATAGGGTATTAAACCAATTGCGCCACGACCCCCGCACGCTGGCTCTGCTTTTTATCGTGCCTCCGGTGCTGATAACCATATTGAAATACGTTTTTCAGGGTGAAAAAAATACTTTCAATCATATCGCGCCGATGTTACTCGGTATTTTTCCAATGATCATGATGTTTCTTATAACCTCTATTGTTACCCTGAGGGAGAGAACCAGCGGTACTTTGGACCGGCTGATGACTATGCCGATTTCAAAATTAGATTTTATCCTGGGATACGCAATCGCTTTCTCGCTGCTGGGATTTTTACAGGCCCTAGTATCCGGCGTCGTAATGCTCGACCTGCTGCACGTAACTGTTTTGGGCGGCTCCCTGCCGACTGTCATCGGTGCAGTTTTCGCGTCATTTTTAGGCACCGCCCTGGGACTATTTATTAGTGCTTTCGCCAGAAGTGAGTTTCAGGCGGTTCAGTTCATGCCGGCCTTTCTCTTCCCCCAACTGCTGACTTGCGGGTTATTTGTAGCCCGCCCGCAAATGGTTAAGCTACTGCAGTGGTTCGCCGATATCATGCCCTTAACCTACAGTGTCGATGCCATGAAACGAATTACCACGAATTCCGCCTGGACCGGGATGCTGACCAGGGACCTGATAGTCGTCGGCGCTTTTGGAATCGCGGCCTTGATACTCGGTTCGGCCACTATCCGACGCCGGGAATAAACATTTTTTAGCGGTATTTATAATATGATAATCAGATGCGCTGACTAGCCAACCGGAAGAAAAAATACCAATCGCTTCAGCTATTCCCCAAGATAATATTTTATAGTCTTAATTGACGGTAACGCTTTGGTATAATGACATAGCATATGGAAAGACCAAAACCGCCATTAAGGGCTGGGCAGCAATCAATTGACGGGATTATTCGCCAACTGGCGAAGTCCGTCCCCTCGGCGGACCACAAGATCACGCCGGATCTTCTGCTGCGCAAGGCCAAGCAGCCAAACCGCGTTACTGCCCCGTCCCCAGGAGCCGCATTAATGTCCAAGCCAAGCACTCCGCCCAAACCAGTTAAGACCAGCTTACCAACTAATGAACCGCCGTTAGTCGGTATTACGCTGCCCAAAAATTTTGCCCAACAAACACCGCCGCAGGACAAAAAACCATTTAAAGTCCCCAAAAAAGCCCGGCGATGGAAAAAGATTATTTTCCGTTCCGCCTTAGTCATAGTGGCACTAGTAATCGCTACCGGTAGTTGGCTGGGTTGGAAAGTCGTCCGTGACGTCGACAAAGTTTTCGGCGGCAATATTATCTCCGACGCCCACGCTTTATTCTCCTCTACCAAACTTAACGGCGAGGCTCAGGGCAGAGTCAACATCTTACTGGCCGGTGATTCCGCCGATGACCCCGGACACCAGGGAGCAGACTTAACCGATTCGATTATGGTGGTCAGTATTAATACCAAGAATGACACCGGCTTTATGCTG
>DATKGQ010000019.1:0-86938 GCA_035510715.1 Saccharimonadales bacterium (SeqCode)
ATGGCACTACCCAGGTCCCAGGCGTGGATCAGCTGGTCGTTGGCCTGCTCCTGAATGTAATGCGACGCCTTAAAATCGCCGTAAGACAAATGGATTATCTGGTTAAGTCCGACCAGGTTCAGCGAATCCAGCGCTCTCTCACCCGCCGACTGCCAGTTTTTCTTTAAGTTATCATTTATCAGATCGGTATTGTACTTATTGCCTACTTCGGCAACTGTTTTGCCGTCCAGGATGTCCGCGGCCCACGACAATTCGTAGAGCATGTGCCGGATAAGATCCTTCACGTCCCACTCAGTATCCGGTGTCGGATCCTTGAACTGGGAGGTTTTGACTTGAGATACGACACTGCTGGCTTGCTTCAGGCAGTTTTTAAATAAATCTTTGAGATCCATTTTATAACTCGTGCATCTTTTTAACGGTTACGGCAAATTTCTTATAGGAATTAAGGTCGGCATCTTTACTATTTGAATACATCAAGTGGTCAATGCCCAGGTCTTTAAGCTTTTTGGCTCTTGCCAGTACTGGGCCGGGATCATTGGCAGCCGAGTTGATATCGGTGCCGGCTAGAACCGACTTTTCAATGCTAGCGTAATCGCGCTTTACATCCTGGCAATGCTTTTTAAGCACCTCCAGTTTATGGACCAGTTGGTCCATGTCATGAGCAAATAAATTGCAGGCATCACCGTAGAGAGCGACAAAGCGCAACGTCTTCTCTTCGCCGCCACCGCCTATCAAAATCGGCGGATGGGGCTGGCTGACTGGTTGCGGCGACAGATGGGGTTCTGGCAGCTCGTACATTTTTCCCTTAAACGGTTTGGCGTCACCAGCCCACATCTGGAGGGCTAATTTCAGAGTGTCTTCCAAACGGTCAAAACGGTTCGAGTGCAGCGGGTCCAGAAGACCCAGAGCCTTAGCTTCCTGGTCATTCCAGCCGGCGCCGATTCCGAAGTAAGCCCGGCCGCCCGATAACACATCCAGCGCCGTAACGGCGTTGATCAGCAGAGCCGGCTCGCGGTAAATTACCCCCGTTACCATAGTGCCAAGCTTTACTTTCTCAGTCACGCCGGCAATATAGCCGAGCGTGGTATAGGCTTCTAGCATCGGATCGGTATAATTACCAATACCCGGTAACTGGAAAAAATGGTCCATCACCCAGATGCTGTCAAACCCGGCCTCTTCAGCGGCAACTGAAATCTTCTTAACGTTGGCGCCGATTTTCTTGTCGCCACCCGGAAAATCAAAACGGTTTATTTGTAATCCTACTTTCATAATTTTTTAGTTCCTTTCATAATTTTTTTAATTTAGGTAATACTTCCCTACCTAGCATCGCGATAGTTGAGGGCTGATCGGTTGAAGTGGTCTGGATGCCGACAATGTCGGCTTGAAGACTGGTAATCAGCGGGGCGTAGACTGTTTCGTAGTCAGCCGCCCGGCGTAAGCGGTGAAACTTGCCGAGTATTTCACTTCTGGGCAGATTGTCGGCTTCACGCTGCAATTCCAGGGGGCCGGCCGTCGCCCGGCTGGGCGCCCGCAAACCCCTTTGGGCCTTCAGCGCTTCCCAGGCCTGTTCGTCATCTTCGGCAAAAATCGACCACCGCGTGGCGATAGTCTTAAAATTCTGTTTACCACCGCGGACACCAAGCGGATTAAGTATATGGCTGCTGGTTTCACCTATATCCTTAACGCTGACGATCATGCCGTTACAGTATCTTTTTGCCAGGGCGGCAGTTTTCGGACCACCAGCAGCTAAGAAGATTGGTATTTTGCTGACTGGCGGCGAATATAGTTTGGCGGCATTGGTGTGATAAAATTCGCCATGAAAGTCCAGACTTTCGCCGGATAAGAGCCTGGAGATAATTTCAATTGCCTCGGCCAGGCGCTTAGACCTTTCCTGGTAGGACGGGAAAGTGAACCCCAGCGGACTCTCATTAATGTTTTCGCCGGAACCGATACCCAGTTCGAACCGCCCCTGGCTGAGACGGTCTATAGTGGCCGCCGCCTGGGCAATGACACCGGGATGATAGCGGAACAGCGGCGTGGTGACGGCCGTCATCAAATGAATCGATTTGGTCCGGGCAGCAATCGCTCCCAGCGTCGAGAATGTAAAACCGCTGGAACCGTGATCGTCGACCCAGGGATGGAAATGCTCGGATATCATAATGCCGTCAAAGCCGGCTTTCTCTGCCAGCACAGCATGCTCAACCAGGACTTCCGGCTGGAATTGTTCCGCCGCGCAGAATAAATATATTTTGGCCATTTAAGTTAACCCTTTAATCTTTATAACAAAATTATAGGCTGTTATTAAACATGAGTCTGCTGGATTTCTTATTGCCCGGGACTTAATAATACTATATTAGATTGGTTATCTGATTCCATTTCCCCTGAACCGTCCGGTGGAGAGTCAGAAAGCTTTGTCTGATCGGCTGGCAGCGGTATTTCTGATGGATCAATAATTCTGATCATACTGAAATAATTTCCCTCCGGCCCGGTACCGTTAGTCTGGCGGCGGGACACGGCTGAGACACCCAGTTTTTTCAATATTCTATTATGTACTTCGGCCAGAACGGCTAAATTTTTAGGGCGTTCCTCGGCTGACTTTAGATCCAGCAGACGATCGGGCTGCCTGACATAGTCTGCGACGAATTCCCGGTGAGTCCAAAATGACATCTGTTACATCCCTTCACACAAATTTATTAGGATATCAGAATATGTATTACAACATCATTAAATATATTACAGTACTTGAGGCATTGACGGCACTTCGGACATGTTAGACTATTCTTATTATGAATAAGCTGTGGCACGAAAAAAATACCATGCCTAAAAAACCGTCTTTAGGGCAAAGACTGCATTGGCACAAGCAGCATCTCAAGCACTGCGGCTGCCGGAAACCGCCGGAAGCGCTCGCCAAGTTGCTTAAGGGCGAGTAAAAAAACTACCGGTTTTATCCTAAAAAAACACCGCTAACTTATTAGCTGTGACCTCTAAGAGGTATAAAATATTACGGGATGAGATACTTAACCAGAACAAAACTGCGGACAGCACTAACCTTACTGGGAATTATCGGTCTGGCAATCGTATTACTGCTCAACCGTCATCAGCTGGCCAGCTGCTGGCATCTGCTGAAGAATCTGCGCTGGTATATTGTCGCCATAATTGTTATCGTGCAAGTCGCCAGTTATTGGGTAAACGCCCTGTACTACCGGTCAATTTTACGGATATTCTCTTATGATGTCGGTTTAGTGCGGCTGTTTAAGGGAGCGCTGGCTACCAATTTTGTCAATTACATACTGCCAAGCGTCGGCCTGGCCGGGGCCGGTTATTTATCGCAGGTGCTGTCTCCGGAAGTACCGCGCGGCAAAGCTTTTCTAACCCAGCTGATGCGCTACGCCTTCAGTGCTTTGGCGGTTTTATTAATGATGCCGGTCGGTTTTATTCTAATTTACTTAAGCAACAACAGCGGCCAGGCAATCGTCCGGGTGACGCTGCTGTCAGTTATCGCTATCATCGCTTTGGTAGCCTGTGTCGTGGCGTTTATTCATCAGGAATCAGCCGTGCGCCGGACTATCGCCTGGCTAACCAAAACCCTTAAGCGGGCTTTCCCGGCTTTCAAAATTAATTCGACCCAGTATTTTATCAATGAGTTCTATGTCGGTTACCGGGCGATGTCCCGCCAAAAACGCCGCTTACTGATGCCTTTCGCCTGGTCAATTATCTATATCGTAATCGAGCTGGGAACGTTCTACATGGCCTTCCTGGCCTTTGGCAAAGTAGAAAACCCGGGTATCGCGGTGATGGCCTATCTTTTTGCCAATATTGCCAGCATCTTCGGCGGCATAATCTTCAGTACCGGTATTTTTGAACTGGGTATGGCCGGGACTTTAGTGGCCCTGGGCACACCATTGGCACTGGCTGTTTCGGTCACCACGGTTTATAGAGTATTGAATTTACTTATCGGCCTACCGCCCGGCTATTATTTCTACCGCCGGTATCTGCCTTAATTCTTTGAGACAGGTTAATAACCGCTGGCCTGCGGCATAGCAAGCTGGTCGGGTCAGGCGTGATTTCATCACCATAGCTCATGATACTCACTAACATACTATGGCTATTTTAGCAATACTATATCAGGGTAAGCATCCCCTCACAGCAAGTAAATATATTATCAGCCTCATTTTTAACAATAACTACTTGAACGACTAACTAAATCTCGGTAAAGCCCTTAACGACTACCCACAGTCTTTCGACGTCTTTGTTGGTTAATTTTCTGGATTTAATTGATTGTTGGGTATCAAAACCTTCTGCTCCTGTTGTATTCTCAGTAATTGTGTAGCCAGTTAAATCGTCATTATTTATGACAAAGGGTGAGACCAGCCACCCTTCGCTTGCTTGGCTATAATCACGTGGTCTAAAAGAGAATCTAAAAGACGTCCGGACACCTCCGGAAAGCCAAGCAGTCGTACCTTCGACAATATAAATGTTGCCGTCTTTATCGTATACGGTGTAGGCATTACCTTCAACCGGCGCATTCATTTCTTCCCGGTGGATTATCAAGTGTTCCTGCAGAAAAGCATTAACTAATTCAAAGGCTTGTTGCTGAATTGTTAGTTTTTCGCCAAAAGCCTTTTGGTGCTCAATAATGACGTGGCCGTAATCACAAAAAGCTTTCAGATTTTCATGCATTAGCGTAGACAACTCAAAGCTTGACTTACCAAACCACTGCGCAACAGCCTCCAGTTCATAGTAGTCCCCATCATGACGAGAACCGTAATCAGCCATCTGCGAGACTCTGTTCCGATAATGTGCATCACTTTCATTTTCTTCTTGCGGCACAATACCTCTAACGTGCTCACGTACATTCTTTTCGGCATAGCGCATCACTTCGGCTTTATCTTTGTTATTAATAATCGTGTCAGTTGGCTGGTCAATATCGGCGTCTGGTTCGGCTGCATGCTCATTCGGTACATGAAATTCTTTTGGAGTTGTATCGCTATCACCATCTGTTTGATTTGAATCTGTTAATCCTGATGGATCGGCTTGAGACTGATCTTCATCTGTCATTTTTTATCCTTGTTGATTTTATGTTTTAAATGTTTTTTACTGTAGTTAATACAATTTAACTTAATTTATCAGATATTGTTAATATAACCAGTTGGGAAGTATATCCACACAACAAGTAAACAAGCAAAATTAAATAATACTTACGTCTTTTCGTCTTTTTAGACTCATCAGCACAAGCTCACACTTGCGTAAGACGAAGTGTGACAAGCAGAAAATGGAGAGGCTAGATGGATAATAAATTATCCAAATAAGCATCGACAGTTGCTTGTCATACTTCGTCTCAATCCAGAGCGATAAACTAGGGGGACTACCTCCTTCATTGGCGCGATCCTTTCTAGGCGATTTTTCACTAAAATAACTACTGAGGTGCTCTTAGTGAAAATCATGCTTGTCATGGAATGCCGGACTTGACCTGCGCTACCACTTATCGTCGTGTCCGCGCTTGGTATATATTCCAGCCGACAAAGCCCAAAATGCCGAAGACGACAATCCATCCGAAAATGTATCCGAAAAAAACGTTGCCGATTCCGGATAGAAGATGCCAGTCTTGACGGCGGACCACCCAATAGATTACCAATGCGAGAATAAATTCGCCGAGCGACAATCCTGCAGCGGCAAAGAAGGTTGTTGGACCTCTTTTTCCTTTTGCCCAGGCAACCGCGTAATAAGCCGGGTAAATCGCTACGGCTAGCAACGCCACGATCACGAAGGCAGTTGCGCCCAGAAAAAGCATGGCGAATATCAGCGCGATGACGCTGCCAGGCAATAGGAGCCGTACGTCAGAATCGTATTTTTGCTCAAACATTTCTTCCTCCCAATTGTCTCGAAATTCTGCTTGTCAAGGATCAGCCCAAGTAATGCTTAACTCATATGAGAGTTGTCGCACATTCTAGGTACAAACATATTATACTATAATATTCATATTTAGCCAGACTTTTACTGGGCGAGCGTCTCTTTACAACGAGTTGAGGAGGATGGTCTGTTTAAATATTCTTAACTATTCAGGGTTGCGGCTAATTTTGTTAGACTTCTATATATGGAACTGCCAACAAATAAAATCTCACCAGCTATCATTAAGGCTCAGCAACAGGTGGCAGACGACTATTTAAGCGTTAGACAAAATCTAATAAAAAGTTTCCCCAACATCTATGATTTGGAACTCATGATCGCTACCCAAAAATTCTTTTCTAAACTGAATCTTAAAACAGCCCCGGTAGTGCTGATACCCTACACCCAAGCCGTTTATAACAAGGCCTTCAAGATATTTAAAAATAGTCGTTATCCATTACCTTTTTTAGTTAACAAACTAAACGTTAAGATTAATAAATTACAGCCCAACTATGATATCCCTGATTGTTATCTTGGCAACTACAATGTCTGCATTATTACCGATAGGTAGAAAATTTTAGATAAAAAGATTTCCCATAGAAAGCAAGAACTAACTGATGTCTATGTTCATGAACTAGCACACAGCGTTTTCCAAAATACTGAACACTGGCGGGTTGAGTTAGATAAGTCCGGCGCAGTTAATAAAATAATCGGCTGGGGCGGACTACATTTGGACGCCGAAGTAATCTACCAAAAAGATAAACCAGAATCTGAATATATTGCCACCTGGATCGATGAAGCTTTTGCTTGCTATCTAGCTGGGCAATATAGAAAGCAGTCTGGCGCTACCGATAAGAGTTATGATTTTGACATGAGCTTTGCCTATGGCAACGGTAAGGCCTCATTAAAAGAACATTACGTTTTCTTTGTTAATAAAAAAGCTAATAAGCTATATCTAACTCATGCCAGAGGCGCCGTAGCCGGCCAATTTTTAGAGATGTTAGATGAAAAGTTCCCTGGCACTATAGACCAAATGCTTGAAGTTGCCAGAGGTAATTTATCGCCTGCCAAGTTTCATAGAAACATGCAACAAATTCTGCCTCAAAAGCTATGCCAAAAGATGTTTACAAGGCAACCATACGACTCTTGGATGGGCGTCTATCGAGCTATAAAAGCTTTATAAATTAAGGAGTGTTCACTATTTAGATTGACATTATCTAATGTTGACGGATTTATCGAGAACGCCCCCATCTATTACGCACATGTTGGATAGCTGTCTCTCCTAAAGTTCTCTGTGGCATTGTTCTTGAACTTATTTCATCATCTGCAAAAACGTACTCTCTTCCGTACATGGACTTAAAATGGTCTGCAAACTTTTTGCGTGTCGCTTCTTGCTCATCATTAAATTTTCTTACATCAATTGGATTAAGACCCTTGCCGTCTTTAATTAAGGGGTAGATAACCCCACCAACAGGTTTATAGCTAGCTTCACTTTCACCAATAATTCCACCGTTTATATTACGGGGACTAAAGTATCTTTGTATATCTTCACGCGATAATGCTGATGCATCAATAAATAAGCCATCGAAGTCACTTATTACTTTCAATTTTAACGTACCCCCCGGGGCATCACTTCGCTCCATAACTATATCAACTTGTACAATCCCAACTTCTCCTACTTTTACAGCCCACGGTACAAGCCAGGCTGTCTCACCTGGGGTAAGTCCTTCTACGCCTCTATCTTTAGCAATGTCGCGAATAAAGGATGGCACTTGATTGTGGTTGGGAAATACTTTGTCATCCATAGCTTTGGTCTTTAATAACAAATAATACAAGAATATAACATGAAAATAGTAACTAAACAATAGCAACGGGACGGCATTCAAAAACATTTGACTGGATAAAACTAAGCTTCCAATCCAAAATATAACAGTGATAATAAGTGATTTTGACTATTGTTTAGCGAATGACGGCATAATCTACCTGGTTAAAGGTTACTACCACCCGGCGGAAGCAGTAATCGCCTATCCGGTTTATTGGCCTGACAAGAGCGGCAACCGGCAACATCCTACCCTTGGCCGGTATCTAAAAAACGTTTCGGATTTTAATCAGCGCTTATTTGAAATTCATCCCAGCTACCGGTCCCCGGCAGTGCCAAGGCAGACGCCGCGGTTACCCCGTTCTCAAATCAGCCATGTTTGGCAGCCGAAACAGAAAATGGC
Organism: Saccharimonadales bacterium (SeqCode); assembly: GCA_035510715.1. Lineage (GTDB taxonomy): Bacteria > Patescibacteriota > Saccharimonadia > Saccharimonadales > UBA4665 > DATKGQ01. Next base: position 8,109 of record DATKGQ010000019.1, read on the forward strand.
CCAGTTTATGGCTGAAGAGACAACCGGCCCATGGCGGGATCTGATTGATTATCTGATCCGGGATGCCAGTGTCCCATACGAGAATATAGGTATATTCGGTTCATATTTAGTCGGCATGCACCAAAACTTAGCCGGCCGTCAAATCAAAGATATCGATTTTGTAATTTACGGCCTGTCTAACCTTAAAAAGGTTAAAAAAGCGCTGCCCAAACTTTTAAGGCATTTCGGTTATGGACCGATTTCGGCCGACCATTTAAACTACCACTCCCGGAAATTCGGTCAAGATTTTAAGCCGTCAGCTAATTCATTTAATAAAACCCTGGCCAACAAATGGTCGTCAATCCAAATCAAGCCCGGTTTGCTATGCACCTTACGCTTCAGTTATTTAGACGATGAAATCCCGCCAGACCCGACCAGCTTACCCGTCAAACAGTTAGTCCAAATCAAGGGCCTAGTAACTGACGATATCGGGACTAACTTTATGCCGAGAGTGTTTAAGATTGACTCTGAGGGCAGTGTTTGCAGCGTTGTAACCTATTTTTGGGGATTCCAGTCCTGTGTCCGGAACGGCGATTACGTCATGGTAACCGGAAACCTCCACCAGGACGGTAAAACCATCAGCGTCGACAAACGAAGCCATGGCATAAAAATTATTTCCGCTGCCATAAAAAATTCAAATAAGTATTGCGGCCGTTCTCAGTCTTATCTAAACGCCGGAAATAAAGCAGCTGGTAGCGCCGGGATAGTTTAGTAATTACTTCATGGCTAATATAACGCGAAGTATAGCGTTTAAATTGGTACTTTTGATCGGCTGGTTTCCAACCTTGCAGACGGCCTTCAATCAAACCCAGAAATAGACAACCTCCCGGAACTAAGATTTTTGCCAGACTATCAACAATAGCCCAGACTCTAAACTTCGGGATGGTAGTAAATGCCGTATAGCTCCAGATACCGTCGTAGCTATTACCGGGCAAGTCCAGATTCTCAATGTCCATCCTTAAGGTTGCGATACCTTTAGCCCGGCATAAGGCCAGCATCTCATCAGAAATATCTAGGGCCACCGGCATAAAGCCGGAATGCTTAAAAACCTCGCAATCCCGGCCCGGCCCGGCGCCGATATCAAGAATCCGCTTACCTGGTAAATTATCCATAAAAATTTGGTAATCAGTAGTTATAAACTGCTTAAAACCGCTGGTTCGCTGTTCGTAATCCTTAGCATAGCGGTTGTAAAGCGTAATCTTGTCTTGGATAGTTGGGAACATACTTATGCCTTTCCTCAGCTTTTAGGTGATTAATGATCGTCCGGGCGTTTTGCTCAGCTGAACCTGACTCCATAGCCAACACCCGGAAATGTTTGGCTTCGGTTAAGAGGTGATCCTGCACCCGGACGACATGCCTGGCCAGCTGTTGTGACCAAGCCGGTTTATAGCCTAACCGCCGTTTAGTCTTAGAGTCTAAATTGCGACGATGCAACTCAGCGCTGCTTAAATACAGCAAACAGTGGCAAATCTGAGCCCGGGGCAAATGTTGGTACAAACTGGGCGCTAAATGCACCCCTTCAATTATCAGGCTCTCGCCTAAGGCTAAGTTTTTGTTAATAATTGCCATCACGCCCGGCCGGATTGCCGACGAATGAGCCAAATAACCTTGCTTGAACGACAAGCTGTCCAAAGCACCGAATATTTGCCAGCGGTCATGGCTTGTTCCGGCTAACGCTTCGGATTTATCATATAGCCGCATAACATCCCGGATTTCATCAGTGCCAACTACGACAGCCAGGTTTAATAATGCCGCCAGGCGCACCGCAGTAGTTGATTTGCCGACACCTGGCATGCCGGCTAGTAGAATTAAAGTTGGTAGATTTGTCTTCACACATAAACTTTAGCCAGTCTTAAAAATTAAATCTAGTAAATAGTTATTGAGTCAAATTAATTTGACTCAATAATAAGTAATTTATGTGCTAGCATTTAATTATGCACCGGCTACAAAAACATATTCTCTATAACCTGACTACCAACCCCTCCCTACCCTATTCCAAACTAAAGCCGGCAACCGTCGAGGGCAATTTATTTACTTATCACCTCCATTGCTTGATGAGCGAAGACCTGATCTTAAAACAAACTGATGGCAAATATGCCCTAACTACCCAAGGGAAACGCCTGTCTGAAGGTTTAAGCCTAAAAACCATGACATTCAGCTTCCAGCCAAAGATTGTAACTTTAATCGCCTGCCGGGATAAATCAGGCCGGTGGCTGTTATACCGGCGTAAGCGCCAGCCAATGATTAATATGGCCGGCTTCCCTTACGGAAAGATTCATTTAGATGAACCGATTGCCGTTGCCGCCCAACGTGAGCTCCAAGAAAAGACCGGCTTAAACGCCAAACTTACCCACCGCGGCGACGGCTATATAACGATTTATCAGGATAAGCAGTTAGCCAGCCAGATATTTTTCCATCTCTTTACAGCCAAAAATCCCGTTGGGGAGGTTAAATCGCCGAATAAGGCCGGTGAAGCTTTTTGGAGCAATCTTACCAATCAGCCAAATATTAAACTTATACCAAGTATGCCGGATCTTATAAAAAATATTAATAGCAAGAGCCGGGAACGCTTTTTCTGCGAGTTGACATATTACATATAAGTATGGATAGGATCGTTATTCTGGTAAAATCCTAAAATTAATCCGTGAGGCAAAGCTTGCTAATTCGGCGACAAATAATAGATAAGTTGGCCTTCGTTAGCTTTCTGGGTAATGGTATTGGTGGTCATCTGGCCGTTGCCGGTTGTAGGATCGGTTACTCCCGAGTCACCATAAACAAAGGTCGGCGTTTGGCCGCCACTGACCACGATTTCGACGTGCCCGCCACCATAGTTGAAGTATGCGACATCGCCGGCTAGCGGCACGTACCCAGACATCGCCGGATGCCTAGTGAAGCCCATATACTGGATATTATCAGCAACATTTTCATCCCAGCCACTGGTATCGCCCTGAGTAAACGGATAACCGACTTGTTTGTAGACATAACTGATAAAGTCCGCGCACCATTCTTCGTTCGGCGCGCCGTCGGTATAGGTGTTTAGCAGCGATTCGTGGCTGATCAAACCCGATTGCCAAGCAGTCCACTGTTTAATCGTGTAACAGGCTACTTTTTGCCCTTCCGTACCGGTGCACGGAAGATCGGTTTTACTACTTTTAGTTGCCGGTGACGTCGGCGTCCAGGTTTCCTGGGAACTAGCTAGATTGTTACAATTGCTTATATATAATTGGTCATTCGGCCGGGACGGCGAAGCTGTCAGACACAGACCGCTGTTTGGGTTTTGGTATCCAGTTTGATCACGCAACCAAACCTGTCCGGCAGCGCCATTGCAAGGATCCATTACGACACTGCTACCGGAGTTTACCGCGTCTCCCTGGACTGCCAGACAAGAAGTGTCGTCATGGGTAATGGTATCAATCGTGGCCACCCAATCCTGGGACGTCGTGTCATTACATTTCCAGGTATCAACTGATGCATCAGCTACATTCTGGCCGCCATAATCATTCAGACAATAGCCGGATAGTCCTGATGAGATTCTGGGAATATCAGCGCTAACATGGCTTTGCACCAGCCTGAATATAGCAATTACGCTGACTAGTAACATCAGGCAAACCAGCAGAGTGTCAAAAACCGAGCCGGTTTGAGTCGGCGGACTAGCAACTTGTCTTCTGACAGAAGTATGTATCATAAATAAATTGGGTTGATTTTTTGTTTTGGTAGGGCGTTACATATTATCTTAAATCATTGGCATAATGTCAATAAGTTTGACAAAAGACTATTAACTTGGGCCAAGTAGTTGTATTCCATACACCTTCAGCTGCTTCCCGCTTATCTTTCTATATCTCACTTCCACCCCTTATAGTTTAGTCAAACCATCCGATATGTATAGCGGGCCAATAACTCACCATCATATTTATTTGACTGTTGCATCAATTTATTACTTATGCTAGATTTTACTTAATGTAGGGGGATGATCTCCTTATGTCGAAGTTTCACTGTCAAGTGAATAAATAAATTCTAGTTTCATAAAATCTGACTAATTAGCTGTCTGGATAATTATAATACATATTACTCGTAGTATGCTTTCTATTAATTATTGTCAGACATCTTGGCCTTTTTGTATGGTTATATTAGCTGTACTTTTTCGAGTAAATTTATTCAGGGTTTATTGCGCGCAGTTGGATTCGACCCATTTCGATTCAACCGATAAGTATGGCGGCAACGTACCAAATGTATCCGTGGCACCGGCATTCGTGGCATAAACATAACTGACGTTGTTGGTTTGAGCCTCGTCCAAGACATTCTGCATTATAGTTTGATCGGGTACATTGTAAATTATGTTGTAAAAGCGGCTGGCGGAGTAATTACCGACCCATGACGGGAATGAAGTGTCCTGGTAAGAGTTATAATCACCATCATAGGTAACGATAATGTCGCCGGCGTTCATGTAGCTTTGATCCGGGACCGCGCTGGTATTCAGAATCGTCTGCGAACCGGGTGTCTGCTGATGCACGTAAGTCGACAGTGTCTGATAATAGACCTCTTCGGCGATACCGGTAGGAACATTGTCAAAGAAAATATCCGTCACGTTATAAAACTTTTTCCAGGTATTAATGTTGGCCTCAACACTGGCAATGCTGTCGGCCGTGCGGTTGGTGTCAACGTACCCGTAAACGGCGATACCGGCAGCACGGGCATTTTCAATAGCTGCCTGATAGGTAGTATCAACAACCGTGCCCGGTCCGTTGTCCGGATTGGCAACAAGTGCGCCGACTCCGGGAATATCGCCTATGGCGTTGAACCACGGATCACCGTTGGCACTTGGCGCGAAATAAGCCGGAATAATAACCGATTGGCAGGTCGGGTTCCCACTGGCTGTAGCGGCCGGTGTGACTGTCACTGTGGCGATAGCAGTCGCTTTGCCGCCGACACCGCTGCAGGTTAAGCTGTACATTTCGGTAGTATTAAGGGCCCCGGTGGAAAATGAGCCCGATAATGGCTGATTGCCCGTCCAGGCGCTGGAGGCCTTGCAAGACGAGGCATTGGTACTGTTCCAAGTTAGGTTACTGGCAGAGCCGGTAGTAACGGCAGCCGGCGTGGCACTAAATGAAACCGCTGGTTCCGGGGCTGCTGCCGTTGGACCATAGAAAACAATATCATCAACGTACAGTGAGCGGCAGGCCTGGGCTGATGTATCAGTAATTTTTAAGTTGTGGGCAGTACTTTTTAAAGAGACTTTTACGCTATAGCCCCGCCAGTTACTACTGCTAATCAAATCACTGGCGATAACCGGTGCGCCGTCAACACTGGCTGAGAGAGTTGGCCAGCCTTGCTGGCAGCTGTCACCGCGAGCTGAGATTGTCATCGAAGTGGCACTAGCCGGCAAGTTTACCGATCCGGTTAAACTGGCACCATTCTGGGAAAGTTTTACGGCCCGGCTGTCGCTGGCCGCACTGCTGTTGATAATCGCCGCCCCGGACGGTAAAATCATCTGCTCGGCCTGGACGGTGGCAACAACTGATGATCTTAATAGATTGGTCAGAATCGGGTAGGCTGCTAGTCCGGCTAAAACCAGGCAAACCAAGCCGACTTTCCACCAGGCAAAGTGAAATACATGCTTTAAGAACTGGCCGAGTGGAGATTTTTTATTGGAGTTGTTCTGGTCCTCATCTGCGAACATTTGAAATATCTTTTTGTTTAAAATGACTTCAAATACAATATGCTGGTTAGCCAAACCGTTGTCAAGCAGATATAGAGGTTACTCGACTTACCTGCTATGCTATTATTCAGATAACAAAAGTATATTTTAATAACCCAGGAAGAAAATTAGTCGCAGACTAGGGGAATGGTTATGCAACCAAGTAAAAAACCAGTAATTTATGCCTTCATTGACAGCCAAAACTTAAACCTCGGAGTCCGTTCGTTGGGCTGGCGGGTTGACCACAAAAAGCTCCGTTTATATCTCAAACATAAATATAATGTTTCCCAGGCATTCATCTTTATCGGCCATGTCAGTGATAACCAGGAATTATACACCGAGCTGACAAACGCCGGCTTTAAAATGGTCTACAAACCGACGGTACAGTATTTTGAAAACGACAAGCAGACCGTTAAGGGCAATGTCGACGCTGAACTGGTGCTCTACGCCGCCGCGATTGAATACCCGAACTATGACAAAGCGATTATTGTCAGCGGTGACGGTGATTTTGCCTGTTTGCTGGAATTCCTGGAAAATCGCGGTAAATTATTGCACGTTCTAACGCCTAATTACAGATATTCCAAACTGCTGATGCCTTTCTCGCACCGGATTATCAGCATCAGCCGGCTGCGCCGATCAATCGAATATACATATAAAAAGACCAGCATCGGCGACCGGTCGAAACCTTAAGCCTATCTGGTCATGGTGATAGTACAATAGTAAGCTACGGTGCAGTTTTAAGCAACGGTAATTTTTACAGACTAAGCTCCGTAACGGCGTTGTGTCTTGCTGTACTCGGTCAGGGCTTTTTCAAGATCGTGCTCATTAAATTCCGGCCAGTATTTCTTGGTAAATTGCAGCTCACTGTAGACTGATTCCCAGGTCATGAAGCCGCTGAGACGGTGTTCACCGGAGGTCCGGATAACTAAATCAACCGGTGGTACATCCGGGGCGTAGAGAAATTTTTCAACCATCTGAGCCGAAACATCTTCCGGTTTAACATCGGCTTCGACAATTTTCTTAATAGCATCGACGATTTCCTGCTGGCCGCCGTAATCAAGGCACAGTAAAACCGTTCCGCGGGTATTATTTTCAGTTAGTTTCTCGGCATCATGGATAGCCGCCAGCATGGCGGTGCCCAGTTTAGCTTTGGAACCGATCACACAAAGACGGATGTTCTCCTTGTTAAAATCATTTATTTCATGCTGCAGCACCCACTTCAAGATTTTCATGATATCTTTGACTTCTTGGCGGTCCCGTTTCCAGTTTTCAGTCGAAAATACATAGGCCGAAACGTAACGGACGCCGTATTTCATGGCTGCCTTAGCGACGGTCTTAAGCGTTTGATAACCTTGCCGGTGGCCTTCTTCAATGCTTAGGCCATGGGCCCTGGCCCAGCGGCGGTTGCCGTCGAGAATTAGACCGATATGGACTGGAAGAACTAATGCTTCTGCTTCTTTTGTAGACATAGTGTAAGTATTATAGCTTAATTCTTATCAGATTACGTATCTTTTAATTTTTTATCCATGGTTAATCTCCAGATTGAACAGTTGGTTACCTTTTGGGCGGTGGTCGGCTTGACGTCCTTATCCAGCAGTAGACGGGTTATCCGGATCGGGCCGCCATGGGTAACCAGTAGCACCGTACCGTCCGGATAGGAGGCGTACAGCTGGTTTAAGAAGCTAATCAGTCTGGAACGCACCTGAGAGTACGATTCGCCGCCAGGCAGCCTGAAATGCAGCACAAAGCTGATTTTCGGTACCAGTTTAATGAACCGGCCCAGCGGCAGGCCCTGAAGCCGGCCGTAACTGAATTCACGCAGGTCCGGGGTAAGTGTAAACGGAACTTTTTTGTATAATTTTTTCAGCGGCTTGGCCGTATCAATACAGCGCTGTAAGTCCGAACAGAAGATCGCGTCAAGCGGCTCACCAGCCAAGGTTTTAGCGGCTTCCGCCACCTGGCGTTTGCCAAGTTCGGAGAGCTGTCCGGGACGCTGGCCCTGAATGATACCAAGCCGGTTTTCCTCAGTTTCAGCATGCCGGATAAGAATAAGTCGCATAGTAGAAGTTTATCAGATTACCCGCTTAGCTTCCTAACACCTAAGTTAGGTAATTATACCGGCAATGCAGGTATTGGCAATTAGGGCGGTTCGGCTTCTATCCTAACCACAAACCGGCTATGCTTCAAGTTAAATTACACAGATAGATAATAAACAAATGAGTAGAGAATCAGCAGTCGGCTTTAGCCCTGATCAAGGAATACCCACAGACGAAGTTAATTGATATTAAACAGTCTGCTTGCCATTGCTGGATAATCTCTATCCGCCCGTTAACTTTACATTCAATTTGCGGCTTGTTATTATCAACATAGGGATAAGCATTAATAATGCAAACTGAAACACAAACAAGTGCCGAAATACCGACCGCCACTAAACGTAAGTTGCCCTTAGGTTTTAAGTTATTAACTATTTTTCTATCGGTTATTGTCATCGGGCTGGTACTGGTCATGGTACTTGTCTGGAAGCCATGGCAGTCAAACATTAAAGCTTCGGACAGAGTGATTACAGTTAACGGTGAAGCAACCCTTACTGCAACTCCGGACGAATATGTATTTACGCCAACTTATGATTTTACGGATGCTGACCAGCAAACTGCGCTGTCACAATTAACGACTATGAGCAATCAGCTTGTCAGCAAGTTAGAAGCCCTGGGCGTAGCGTCTAAAGATATCCAGACCAGCTCAAATGGTTATAGTTCGGGTGGTTATTTACCGATATCACCAGTACCAGTCTCCCAAGACAACGGCCAATATACCTATGAGCTGGACCCGACAATCACCATCGATGACAATGCTAATCTGGCCCAGAAAGTCCAGAACTATCTGGTTACGACCAACCCGACTGGCGACGTCAGCCCGTCAGTGGATTTTAGCACTGCTATGCAAAACAGTCTGGCCGATAAAGCCCGGGGCCAGGCTGAACAAAATGCCAGGGCCAACGCTGAACAATCCGCCAAGAATTTAGGATTTAAAATTGCGGCTGTAAAAACCGTGGTTGACGGCGGCCTGAACAGCAACAATTACCCGACGCCCTGCAGTGGCTCGTCGGGTGGTATTTGTGCCGGTTCAAACATGGATTTAAACTCCAGTTCCAGCTCTAGCCTGGACCTCCAGCCCGGCCAGAACCAGCTTTATTATTCTGTTCAAGTCCAATATTATATAAATTAAGTCTTAAGTATTACTTGTCAAATAGCTATAGACACCCAATTCCCATAAATGAAACTATCAGTACAAAAGAATCATCAGTCTTGCACTATTTATAATTAGCGGAGCTCAATAATCTTTGTCGCTAACCAGCTCGAAGTCTTCAACCTCGTAAGTATTCCCGTCAATTAGACTAAACAGTTTGCTAAACTCCGGACTCTTATGAAACATTACCCGCTTTTCAATCATCTGGTCATGAGAATCCCAAAACATCAAGATAACAAATCGTCTTTGATCCGGATTATAAGTAATAGTAACGCGCTTGATACCCTTAATAAGTTCGCTTGAATTAACTATTTCTTGGAGGGCGGCCATTACGGCATCTTTCTCAACTCCGTCCAATAAATGGATATGGGCGATCTACCAGAAAGCGAACGAGCTGGTCAATATTTAGTTCAACAAGGTGAGGAATTATATGGTTTACCTGAACCAGCTATCTTTAACAACATGATAAATAATCTAAGGGACAAAGTTGTAAATTATCAAGGGACAGATGATACTGCTCTAACTATTAAGCAAGAATTGCTAGGTTTGTTGCCGGAAGATTTGCCTAGTACCGACAATACCCAAACCATTGATTATGCCGAGCTAATCAATTATTATCGACCACTTATCGAAGTCTATTTTGCTGGTTTATTGGCGGTCGTTCCAGACGACAAAGATAGATTTGAGCCCGAAGATATGGTGCAGGTCTTTGCTGCAGGTATTAGATATTATGAATCGATTGGACTTGTTGAGCCCGGTAAATGGGATTCGGAAATTAATCCTGATTCGAAATCAATCGCTACTAACCAAGAAAGATGTCGGATTGAAGTTGGGGCAAAGCGCAAATCAATGTCCAATATGGAGATGAAACAGAGTTTATTACACGAAGATGGAATCCATCTTTTAAGGCGTCTCTTGGGAGATAAAGCTAGTTTTGCTGCTATGGGAACGGGTCTCGTCGGGTATGAAGACCCCGAAGAAGGTATTTGTGTAGTAGTGGAGCAAATATATGAAGGTCAACCCCGAGATGCCGGCGTCCAATATTACACTTTATTAGGACTGGCCAGCGGTCTTGATGGGAAAAAACGAGATTTCAGGGAGACATATGAAATCGCCTGGCGACGGGAAGCCATGCTTAAATTAGTCGAGAACAATCAGGAACTAAGTGAAAAAGTCATATCTAAAGTAAAGAAGCAGGCATATATACAGTGTGTTCGTATCTTTCGTGGTACACCATGCAATTTACCAGGCGTGGTTTTCCCTAAAGATATATTTTATTTTGATGGCAATGAAAAAATCTGGCGTTATTTTGATGAAATTAAGGGTGATGAAGCAACTTTTAAAAAACTGTTTGTAGGCAAATATAACCCAACCGATCCAGAACATCAAAAGTTAGTTGAAGCTGCAACCTGGTCGTAGTAATTTACTTGGAACTGGAATCCAAGACGCAAATATTGATTCTTTTAATATAATATGTTACTGTATTATTTATTATGTATTGTAAACCAGTTAAGAATAAGTTTAACTAAAAGCTATGTGCGGAATAGTCGGTTATATTGGTAAACGCCCGGCCGTCGGGATTATTATTGATGGCCTTAAAGATCTTGAATACAGGGGTTACGATTCAGCCGGGATAGCCCTGCTGGATAACAAAAACCAAGCCGGTTTTGTTATCAAACAGGCCGGACGAGTAGAAGGACTGGAAAAACTGATACTCGACAGCCAGGTCCCGGCCTCTTCTGTCGGCGTTGGCCATACCCGTTGGGCAACCCACGGGCTGCCGACAACAATTAACGCCCATCCCCAATTTAATACCGCCAAAACTATTTTTGTCGTCCATAACGGCATAATTGAAAATTATTTGGAATTAAAATCGTTCCTGATAACAAAAAAATATAAATTCATCAGCCAAACCGATACCGAAGTAGTACCCCAGCTGATAGATTATTACTACCGCAAGACCAAATCACTCGATAGAGCCTTCGAAGAAACTATTAAAAGCATCAAGGGGGCCTATGCCATTGTAATGGCAAGCACTTACCAACCAGATAAACTCTATGTCGCCAAGTTATCCAGCCCGCTGGTTATCGGTGTCGGCAAGAATGAATACATTATCGCGTCCGACCCGACCCCGATAATGCAGTACACCAAGGAAGTAGTCTATCTTGAAGACTTCGAAATTGCGGTAATTGACCGCCATGGTTACCGGATTAAACACATCGAGAAAGATATTAATGTTGAAAGAAAAGCTGAACTGCTTGATCTTGATGTTAGCAAAGCCAGTATGGGTGATTTTCCGACCTATATGTTAAAAGAAATATTTGAAGCGCCCCAAACGATCATGTCAGCCACCCTCGGACGGGTCCGGCTGGAAACCAATACCGTTAAATTAGGCGGCCTGGAATCGGTCGAGGGACAGCTGAAATTTATTGACCGGATTGTGATTGTGGCCTGTGGCACTTCGTCCTATGCCGGACTGCTCGGCGAGTATCTGATTGAAGAGATAGCCGGCATACCGGTTGAGGTTCAATTGAGTTCGGAATTTAAATACCGCCATGAGCCATTTTCGAGAAGTACCGCCCTGATTGCCATATCCCAATCTGGCGAGACAGCTGATACTATTGCTGCATTAAAAAAAGTTGATGATTATGGCGTGCTTAAACTGGGAATAGTCAACGTCGTGGGATCGACTATTGCCAGAATGACTGATGCCGGCGTCTATACCCATGCCGGGCCAGAGTATGCCGTGGCCTCTACCAAAGCTTTCATCGCCCAGGTAGTAGTGCTGATCCAAATCGCTCTTATGCTGGCCGGCCCTAACAAATTGTACAGACCGCTGCTCAAAGAGTTAATTGAGCTTCCCAATAAGGTCCAGTTAGTACTCGACCAAGCTCCAAAAATTGAGCAAATTGCCAAAAAATATGTTAACTACCGGGATTTTATTTTCATCGGACGCAATTATGATTATCCGGCCGCGCTGGAAGGAGCGCTTAAACTTAAGGAAATTTCTTATATCCACGCCGAAGGCTACGCCGCCGGTGAGATGAAACATGGCCCGATTGCTATGATAGACAAGGACTTTCCGACTTTTGCCCTGGCCTGCGATTCCCCGCTGATAGATAAAACCTATTCCAATATTGAGGAAATTAAAGCCCGTGGCGGTCCGGTAGTAGCAATCGCCAATAAGGGCAATACAACCATTAAGAAGTTAGCCAATGATATTATCTACGTTCCAAAATCCCTGGAACAAACTCAGGCTATTTTAGAAGTTATTGCTATGCAATTGTTTGCTTATTACATTGCCAGCCAAAAAGGTCTTAACGTCGACAAGCCACGTAATCTGGCCAAGTCGGTGACCGTCGAATAATTAGCTGTTATCTAGGGTAAAAATTTAACGGAAAGTGTATACTTTCGATTATGAACCCATCGAATCCGAACCCGTCCGGGAACATCAACCCCTCCCAACCGGCTGACCGGGGAGCACCAGGCGCCTTGCACCCCTCAGATTATTATCATCACCAGAAAACCAATCACGGCAAAAGATTGATCGGTATTGTCGCTGGATTGATAATTATTGTCTTATGCGGCGTGATCGTTGCCGGCTATGAGCACTACCACAAGAAAACGGCTACCGGACCGCCGGTTGTTTCATCGCTGCCCGCAACCACTAAGATCGGTTTGCCGGCTGCCACCCAGCAATACAGTTCAACTAATCTCGGCCTCAGCTTTAACTACCCGCCAGGCTGGAAAATAACGGATACGGCTGGTACTAACGTATTGACCCTCCAATCTCCGTCTGAGGAATTGCTGACAACCCCCAACCAGCTGGTAAAAGGGAAAATCACGATGACGATTCAGAACCAGGCACCAGCAGTAATTGCCGGCTATCAAAGCGGCAACGCCTCAGCCGCTCTGGAATCGCAGCTGATCACCTACACCAACCCGACGGCCGGCCAGCGCGCTTCAACTTATATCAGTTTCCTACACTACGCCACTTCTACGTCTACGCCGGCCAGCAATATTGACGCCATTTACATTACCGGCAATTCCGGCTATCAGCTGAGCCAGTATATCCCGCTGGCTGATATCCAAGCAGTCAGTCCGGTAGTCGGTATTACTTTCAACCGCTGCGCCAATACCGCCTGCTTGACGAGCGGTCCGGCCAGCAGCATTACCAGCTCGTCCTGGAACACGACCAGTTTTTCAGGGACACTGCTGACACTGTTAAAATCATTATCGATTGATTAAAAAATTGATGACCCCAATTCCCAAACAATCGCCAACTTTGCTGGTTATTATCGGCATTACCGGCGATCTGGCCACCAGGAAAATATTACCGGCGCTGGACAAACTGGCTACCCGCCAGGCCTTGCCCGAAGATTTTCAGGTCATCGGTATCAGCCGCCAGGCGGTTAGCGTTAAACAGCTACTGGCCAAATTACCACCTCACCGCGCCGCTGTGATAAGAAAACACGGCTGGCTGGATAAACATATTTCAATGTTCCAGATGGACTTAAGCCAAAACAGGGAATACGGCCGGTTGGCGGACTATCTGCAAGCTAAGAGTAAAACTTTCTCCGCCAAAGCCCAGATCCTATTTTATTTGTCAGTGCCGCCCCAAGTCTCACAACCGATTGTCGAACAATTAGGCCTCTCCGGCCTGGCACAGCCAGCTTCAACCAAACTGCTGCTCGAGAAACCGTTCGGGACTGACCTGATTTCAGCTCAAGATTTCATTAAACAACTGAACCGTCATTTTTCTGAAGCCCAGACCTACCGGATCGATCATTACCTGGCTAAAGAAATGGCCCAGAATCTGATTGTTTTCCGTAACGAGAATTCCCTATTCAAACGGACCTGGAACAAGACTTTTATCGAAAAGATCGAGTTATCGGTGCTAGAGGATTTCGGCATTGAATCCCGGGTTAACTTCTATGAACAAACCGGCGCCCTGCGTGACGTAGTCCAAGGCCATCTGCTGCAGTTAACTGCCTTGACGCTAATGAGTCTGCCACCGCGCGGCCGTTGGCAGGCGGTACCGGCGCACCGTTTGCAAGCCCTAAAACAACTCTCCTTGTTCGGGACCGGCTCTTCGGCCTATGAAGTTATCCGCGGGCAGTATCAGGATTACCGATCGGAAGTAAACAATCAAAAGTCCATCACCGAAACTTTCGTATCGCTTAAACTGCACTCGGCCGATCCGGTCTGGGCCGGCGTACCGATTATCCTGACTGCCGGTAAGGCGCTTGATGAGACCAAGTCGGAAATTACCATTCACTACCGTAAGACCCAGGAAGATGAAGCCGACCGGCTTATTTTACGGATCCAACCTGATGAAGGCATTGAGGTCCAGCTTTGGTCAAAACGGCCGGGTTATGACCGCGAACTGGAGAAGGTTGATTTGTCCTTTGCTTATGAAGAGCGCCGCCATGAACTGGCCGATGCTTACGAACGGGTACTGCTTGACGCGTTCCACTCCGATCACAGTTTATTTGCCTCCAGCGCTGAAGTTGAGGCATCATGGCAAATATTACAACCATTGCAATCGTCCTGGGAAATGAGCGACTCTCAAGATCTGCGCTTCTATGAATCAGGCAGCCGGCCAGATGAAATTATTCACAACGATGACAATTTGTGACATATCACACCAACTTCGTGTATGAATTGTTACATCCAAGTTAGTGTTTATGCTATTTAATGGTGTCACTGCTACGTTATGAGCCCGAATCATTTTTAGGCACTAGCACAAAGCCCCTGACTAAGGGGCTTTTTAAATATATCTGCTATAGTTGAAACATGACTAACGTACCGCGGGACGTAATTGAACAGATTATCAATCAGGCTATCAATAATTTACCCGAAGCCTACATTGACCGCCTACAGAATGTAGCCTTTATTGTTGAAGACGAACCGACTCCGCACCAGCGGGAATTACTTAGACTGCGCTCCGACCAGACGCTTTTCGGACTTTACGAAGGCATACCGCTCAGTAAGCGGCACGGAGCAATGAAATTATTACCGGATAAAATTACCATTTTTCAAAAACCGCTGGAATCGGCCAGCAGCAATATAAACGAATTATCTGACAGGATCAGCCGGACAGTCTGGCATGAAGTCGCCCATTACTATGGCCTGGACCATGACCAGATCCGCGTGCTGGAAGCCAAAGAACGCGGCGAGCAAGGTCCCTAGCATTTTATATCAGACCCTGGGCCAAATAATCCGCCCAACAATGTACTCCAGCGGCAACCAGCCGAAACTGCGGCTATCAATGCTGCGCCTGGCGTTGTCGCCAAGCAGATACAGTTGGCCTTTTCTTATATCTTTAACCCTTTTAATCTTGTCTAACCGTTCATGTTTAATCACCACGATCTGACCAACTGACAGTTTAGTGAAGAGATTCGAAGCAATGATGAGCTGTCCCGGACGGAGTGCCGGCACCATTGAGTTGCCTTTTACCCGCCGGATAAACAATGGTTTAGAGTTTTTTAGTCTCCGTAAAAATATTTGCGATTTCATCAATTTGATTTAACAACTGCTGCGCCACGCCAGTGTCGGTAGTTTTCTTGCAGGCACCGGCTTGTTTGGTAGCTTTCCAAAATAGATCGTGCAAATCCGGATACTTTTCCAGATGCTCAGGTTTGAAATAGTCTGTCCAAAGCACCCAAAGATGTTGTTTGACTAATTCGGCCCGGTGTTCCTTGATAAGAATAGCCCGGGTTTTATCTTCCTCGCTTAAGCCCGGGTATTTTTCCATGATGGCGAATATACTCTGGGCCTCAATTCTGGCTTGGGCCGGGTCATAAACACCGCAGGGTAAATCGCAATGAGCATAGACCGGTTTAATAAAAGGTAGTTTCATATTTTATCCTTCTGCTTATGGTACTAATTATACTATTTTTTAGCTTTTTTACTGTGTGACTGCCGCCAGGCATTAATCTCGGCATGGTTGCCGTTTAATAATACCTTCGGCACCCTTAATTTTCTAAACAGCGGCGGCCGGGTATACTGTGGGAACTCAAGCGTTTGGCCGTCAGCAAAACTTTCAATGACGGCGCTCTGCTCGCCGCCCAGGACGCCTGGCAGCAAACGGACCACACAATCAATCAGTACCATGGCCGGTATTTCGCCGCCGGTCACGATGTAATCACCAATTGAAAGCTGTTCATCAACCAGCTTAGTCACCCGTTCATCATAGCCTTCATAATGGGCGCAGACAATAATCATATCAGTGTTAGTTTGGGCAATGTCAGCGGCTTTGGCTTGGGCTAACCTTCCCCCGCGCGGCGTCATCAGAAATACCTTGGCCGAAGGCAGCTTGGCTTTGGCGGCTTCAATGGCCGCGAACAGCGGCTCCGGCTTCAATAACATGCCGTCTCCGCCACCATAAGGGACATCATCAACCTGCCGGCGCCTACCAAGACCATAGTCACGTAAATTCAGATATTCAAGACTGATAATGCCCTTATCCTGGGCTTTTTTCAGCATGCTGATATTCAGCACATGATCGAACATCTCCGGGAACAAACTGATAACAATTATTTTCATATCAATAAAGTATAAGCGATGTTAGCGGTATAAAAAAACCTCGGTACTTGCCAAGGTTTATTTATCACATAAAGCCCCCAGACGGTTTCCCGAATGGCTCGCAATGAGCTTATTTATTTTCTTGTTAGATTAACCATTATGCATGGTTACCACGCTACTATACATCAAGATCATCTAGATCTTCAAGTTCTCTGCGGGTTTTACTGACAACATCTTCGTGATTGACTTCTTCGGCCGGCTCTTCTGGAGCAGTTTCTTCGGCTTGGTGATCATCATGATCGATTCTGGTTTCGGTATCAGTCGGCTCCGCGGCAGCCTGACTACCACTGCTGTCATCGGCTACGGCCGGCTGCGGTTGATCGCTAGCCGTATTATTATCATTACTAGCCGCCGGCGGTGCCGCGCTATACGAGTTGTTGTCATATGAATTACGGGGCTGCATTGGCCCGTTGTCAATGATTTTCAAGTTATATCGGGCATCGTTCTTGGTGCCGAGCGCACGCAGTAAAGTCCGCAGGCTCTGAGCCGTTGCTCCCCGCTTGCCGATCACCCGGCCTAAGTCTTCCGGATCGACAGTTAATTCCAGTAATACACCCTTTTCGTCAATCCGCCTATCGACAACTACCGCGTCTGGTTTGCTTACTAAGGACTTAACGATATATTCAACAAATTGCTGATCAATACTGTTCATGACAGAAATCTCCTATTTAGTCTTTATTTATTATACTAGATAAAAATGCAATGAGTATAAATCTTTGCCCGGAAATAACTTTTGTCTTAAGTTTTCTCTGCCGGGACTTCTTTTTCGGGAACGGTTTCAGCCGGCGTCTCATCAGCTGGTTTTTTGTCTGGTACTGATTCCGGTTCTTCAACCGGCGGAGTGGCAGACTCTTCGGTTGCTGCGACTTCCTCTGGAGCAGATTTTGGTTCTTCAGCCGGTTCTGCTGTTTCTTCGGCTGTCTTTGGAGCAGGTTTTGGCTCTTCAGCCACTGCCGGACGATTGCGCCGTAATTTATCAGTGTTTTTTACCGGCCGGGCGTGTTTCTCTTTAATCTGCACCCATTTCGGTAGAGTAATGCCTTCAGCCTTAAGGAGCCTGGCTACCCGGTCAGATGGATGGGCGCCATGTTCGAGAAAAAATGCCGCTTTCTCTTTGTCAAGCACAATCGTCTTCTGATGCGGATCATAATGGCCAAGTTGAGTAACAATCTTACCGCGGGACGGGTGACGATGCGAATCTTGAACAATTAAGCGGAACATCGCGTGTCCACTGCGGCCGGTTCTTTGCATGCGTATAGCTAACATATTATTTCTAACACCAACTTTATCTTAACGTTAAATAATAGTTTGATATTGTTGCTTATTCTACAGATTACGTCCTCTGTTGTCAATTATTGTCACCAGATTTATCAGCTGATTGGGGATCATAAAACCGCAGCGCTGACTGGGCGGCTTGCTGCTGGCCGGCCTGTTTGCTGGGTCCGACACCGGTTCCTTGTATATGTCCGTTAATGTAGACCCCGACGGTAAAGGTCTTGTCGTGATCCGGTCCTTCTTCGCTGATAACCTTATAAATCGGCGTAAACCCCTGTTGGTTTTGAACCATTTCCTGTAGATGCGATTTCGGATCCAGCCAGGAGCCGCTGACTAAAATATCATGAAAAGTTACCAGCAGGACATTGGTAATAAACCGCTTGACGGCTTCATAGCCCTGATCAATATACAGGGCGCCAACGACAGCTTCGAAACTGTTGGCTAAGATTTGGGCCCGGGCTCGATCAGTTCCCCGTTTTTCGCCGCGGCTTAAGCGGAGCAGTGGTTCAAAACCGAGCTTTTCAGCGGCCGCGCCAATACTTTCGGTCCGTACCAGTGAACTGCGCCAGTTGGTTAAGATGCCCTCGGGCTCATCAAAATTCGAATAAAGATACTCGGTGGTAACCAGCTCCAGCACGGCATCGCCCAAAAACTCCAGCCGCTCATTATGCTCGTGAACGGTTTTCTTGTGCTCATTAAGATAGGAACGGTGCGTAAAAGCGGTGATCAGTAAATTAATATCGTTAAAGGTGACTTGCAAGATGCTATTAGCAAAATTAATATAAAGATCGTTTGATTGCATAACGGCTTAAAGATTATTATCGCGGATCTTTTTTAATCCTACTAACATTAGTTTGCTGATATCCTCATATTCAATTTTATCAATAGCTTCTTGGGACGGAAACCATTTTACGGCGTTAAGCCAGTCTTCCGGCTTAAAACTATTGCTGTCCCCGAGCGCTTTAACCAGATAAATATGCATGGTCATTAAAACCAGCGTTTGAGTCCGCCGGTAACGGAAGTTAACTTTACCGAGCCAATTAAGGACCTGCATTTCTTTTAGTCCGGTCTCTTCGCGGATCTCGCGTTCGGCAGTTACGCGCGGCTCTTCACCGGATTCGACATGACCCTTGGGAATCGTCCAGCGGTCTTTGGCGTCTTGAATCAATAATATCTCTACTTTGCCGCTGGCATCGCGCCGGAAAATAACACCACCGGAAGTGGTTTCACTAACCGCTTCCGTAATTGTCGGTGGACGTTTGACCAACCGGCGGAATCCTTGGATTGGTTTCGGACGCTTCATGTTTTCTCCTTGGGTTTACTCTTCTTGACAGTGGTTTTTGGTTTGCGGCTAGCTGGTTCTGTTTTGGCGGTTTCCTTCTGTCGTAGCACTGTTCCCAGTACCCCGTTAATAAATTTGGAGGAGTTTTCACCGCCGAAGGCTTTGGCCAACTCAACCGCTTCATTAATGACTACTTTGGGCGGGATATCTTTTCCGTAGATCAACTCATAAAGACCAATATACAGAACGATTCTATCCATCCGGGCGATCTGGTCGATCGGCCACTCCGGGGCCACCGGCTGGAGTATTTCGTTTAGCTTCTGCTGGTACTTGATAATGCCATGGACCAAATCCTCAACGAAAGTTGTATCATCGATCAGGTGATTATAACGCTCAATGTTGCGCGTTAGAATCGTATCCAATTCACCATTCTCGTCGCCGGCTTGGCGCCGAAAATCTTGCTCGTAGAGCGTTTGTAATGCAATTATTCGACCTAAGTGACGATTTGATGCCATATTGTTAAATACTGCTTATAACAGCTAGTCTAGTTTATTTAGCTGACTTTTCGGTCAATTTTTTTCCGGATTCGCGGCGGGTCGTATAGACTTTCACCGGCGAATGGGCATTTACTTTACGGGCCAGATCAACAACGACGTGGCTACGCCGAGAACGGGTTCTACGAGCAGTCGTGCGTTTTTTGGGCTGTCCCATATTGTATTTGACTCCTTTTGTTATATAACCGACAAATCGTTCCTAATTATAACCTAAAGAACCGCTTCAACACAACCTGTCCGGGTATAAAAAATTAAATCTTGAGATTTCATGGATAGTACTTATAATTGGCTATCATGGGAATAAATGACTACGACAATTTCTTTCTGCCCACGGACGATTTAAAAAAATCCCGTGACTTTTATGAGAAACTCGGATTGAGCGTTAAGTTTGATTTCTCCGACCAGGGCATGCTGGCTTTTAAGATTAGCAATCAGGAGCCGGCCATTATTTTAAAAGATACCAAAAATTTCCCGGATGCCAAGCCGACAATCTGGTTCGTAGTTGACGATGTCCAAGAAGAATATGAAAGACTGCAGGAAAAAGGCGTTGTTTTCCTATCAGAACCCTTTGAAATATTTACCGGCCGGGCCGCCGAATTCGATGATCCGTTTGGAAATAGATTAGGCATTACGGACTACACTAAACTTTAAGTCCGAATAACGATCCGCCAAGTTGTCTGATATTGCGCTTATGGCTTTATGCCGTAGTTTTGCTCAAGGTATGATTGACCATTTGTACCATCTTGCCCGTAGTGCTCATCGCGCAATGCATCTTCATAACCCTCATCACCAGGGTATAATGTGTTTCCTCGCTTCACGGCATCATGTGCCCTAACTTCGCCAAATACTTTCTTTAGACTGGCAACATCGGCTTCACCAAGTTTCCGTGTTTTTTTCATTTCCACTTTGTCAAACTCTCCATCAGAGTCCTTACTAGTTTCAACTACCTCATAATAAGCAGTGTCTGTTTTGTGAGACCTATCATAGCCGCCGCTATTAAATGGAATTTTATCAAACATAGGTATATGCCACTTTTCGGCAGTAGTACCGAGCGGACCGTTAGTTTTGGTAATGTCTATTGAGCCGTCTAATCTATTATTGAACTTTACTTGCACCCACTTGTTGTGTCCGTGTTCTTGTAAAGTCTCCCACCCGCCCATAAACTTGTATGCAAGGTCTAGTGCTTCAAGATTCAGACTTAGCGGGTCGCCATCTTTTCGTAAACGCTCCGCTATTAAATGACTATAGCGTAAGAAAACTGCTTCAACTTTATGGCCTGGGGCTTCTTTGAGTGCTTCTGCAAGCGATTTGCCCACCTCTACCTCGGCTTTTTTAAGGTCATACTGATTGCCCACTTCTCGTGGCGTTTTTTCTGCTAAGTTACTTTTGCGTCTACGTTCAGCTAATATCATGAGCTTTGCTTTTTCTGGGTTGTGGCTGTAGTCGCTAGACAAAGACTCATCATGCAGTTCCCCAGCGGAATTTTCAGCATCATCAGCCGCTTTCTCAAAAACCTCTGCGCGTTCCTCGGGAGTATTTTTGTCCTTAAGCCACCAGTCATATTTCCCGACATTAACTCCTTTTGTATCTTCGCGAACTGCCCTAGCCGCTGTGCGATATGTATCACCTGCTTCAGCCATATCTCGGGCTTTGTCTTCGTCCTGAACGTAGCCTTCTTCACCCTCGCGGATTTGGGTTTTATCATCACTATCGTCTTCTGTCACCTGTCCGTCATCATGGTCAATAGATGCCATCGGTTTTGGTTCACCAGTTTCTGCAGCCGATTGATCGGGGGTCCAGTCCGCAGTAGGCGGAGTAGTGTCTCTTGCCTCTGTTGATTCGCTGCCTTCAGGTGGGGGCGTGTCCTGCCCATTGTTAGATTGAGCTATTTCTTCTCCCGCCATTTTATTTATCCTTTTGTTTATTTTTTAACTAAGCTATTGTTCATTTAAACAAAACTGTGGAATATGTCAAGGAGTAGCTAGGTAATTATTACTAGCTACCGGCTGGCCAGAAATAAAAATACAGCTTATTTGATAACAAAATTTATCAGCTTCTGCGGCACGTAAACTACCCGGGTAACTGTTTTATCTTTCAGGTACGGGATAACTTTTTCATTGGCCTGGGCGGCAGTGGCTACTTCGTCCTGGCTGGTTGGCAGCGGAACATTTACTTCGGCCCGCAGTTTGCCGTTAACTTGGACGACGACCGTTACCGTGTACTCTGTTAGAAGCGATTCGTCCCATTCCGGCCACGCGGTTTTATGGATCGACTCGGTATGCCCAAGATCCTGCCACAGCTCTTCAGCGATATAAGGCGCAAACGGGGCCAGCAGACATAGCAACTGTTCCAGCGCTACTAGCCACTCTTGCCGGTGGGAATAATTATCTTTGACTTTTAATTTATAGAGCTCATTGACGGTTTCCATTAAAAAGGCGACAGCCGTATTAAAGCCGAAATCCGACATATCTCCGCTGACCCGCTTGATAGCCCGGTGCATCACCCGTTTTAACTCCAACGCTAATGACCCATCATCGGTTTCGGCTGGCGTTTCGGCTGGTTTGACCGCTAAAAATTCCTGGGTAAGAGTCCAGATACGCTGCAGAAAACGGTAGGTACCGCCCAGGCCTTCGGTATTCCAGTTGGTGGCCTGGTCCCACGGTCCGATAAATAATTCCATCAGTCGGATTGAATCGGCGCCATATCCCTGAGATATAAGACTGTCGGGTTCAATCGTATTGTGCTTGCTCTTACTCATTTTGGAGCCATCCGGCGCCAAAATCATACCCTGGTTGCGCAACCGCTTAAACGGTTCCTGGAAGTTAATCAGCCCTTCGTCAAACATTACTTTGACCCAAAAGCGGGCATAGAGCAGATGCATGACGGCATGTTCGGGGCCGCCAATGTAATAGTCGACCGGCAGCCAGTAGTCAGCTTTGTCCTTGGTAAACGCGGCCTGGTCATTATGTGGATCGGCAAAGCGCAGAAAATACCAGCTGGAACAGGCAAAGCCGTCCATGGTATCAGTTTCCCGCTCAGCCGGACCGCCGCATGTTGGACAGCTTGCCTTAAGGAACTCCAGGCTGTTGGCCAGCGGGCTCTGGCCGTCGCCGCGCGGCTGGTAATCACTGATTTCCGGCAGCAAGACCGGCAAGTCCTTGTCAGGAACCGGCACGCTGCCGTCTTTCGGGCAATGGATAATCGGGATCGGCGCGCCCCAGTAACGTTGGCGGCTGATCAGCCAGTCACGCATCTTATAGTTAGTCGTAGCCTGGGCAGCACCATCGGCCGCTAAGTCACTGACCATTTTCTGCCGAGCTTCGGTAGAGTTAAGGCCGTCATATTTACCGGAATTTATCAGCAGACCTTCGCCTTCATACAGACCATCAGCCGCTTCCGGTGCTTTGATCACCTCTATAATCGGTAAATTAAAAGCCTCGGCAAAATCATGGTCCCGCTCATCATGGGCCGGTACGGCCATAATCGCTCCGGTACCGTAATTCATTAAAACGTAATCGGCTACCCAGATCGGTAATTTCTGCCCATTAACCGGGTTGACCCCGTAAGCGCCGCTGAAAACGCCGGTTTTTTGGCGTTTGGTTTCCTGCCTTTCGATATCCGAACGGACTTCTGCTTGTTTGACATAACTGTTGACGACGTCGCGCTGGTCATCAGAGGTAATAAGCTCAACCAGCGGGTGCTCCGGCGCCAGGATTAAGAAGGTGGCCCCGAATAAGGTATCCGGCCGGGTAGTATAGACATCAATTTGCTGGTCGCTGCCGTCAATTTTAAAGCTGACCTGCGCGCCGCTGGAGCGTCCGATCCAGTTGCGTTGCATACTTTTAATGGCTTCCGACCAGTCCAGATCATTGAGATCGTCAAGCAAGCGGTCGGCATAAGCCGTAATCTTAAAGAACCACTGTTTCAGGGCCTTCTTCTCAACATCGCTGCCACAGCGCCAGCACTTGCCATTCTCCACTTGCTCATTTGCCAGCACGGTTTTATCAACCGGACACCACCATTGCAGGCTATCCTGCTGGTAAGCCAGCCCCCGCTTGAATAGCAGCAGAAAAAACCACTGCGTCCAACGGTAATAAGCCGGGTCAGTCGAGTCAATCAGCCTGGACCAGTCATAGCTAAAGCCCATCTGCATCAGCTGCTGCTTAAACTTACCGGTATTTTTATCAACTGCCTGTCGCGGACTGATACCGGTTTTAATGGCATAATTCTCAGCCGGCAGGCCGAAAGCGTCCCAGCCCATCGGGTGGAGGACATTCAGGCCTTTCATCCGGCTATAGCGCGCAAATGCATCACCGATCGTGTAATTACGGACATGGCCGACGTGCATGGCCGTGCCGCTGGGGTATGGGAAATACTCGGCGACATAGCATTTTGGTAAAGCAGAGTCGTCACTGACGCTATAAAGCTGGTCTTTCTCCCAGCGCTCCCGCCATTTCGGTTCAATTTCTTTCGGATTATATCGTTTCATAACTTAACGCTTGAACCGGTTAGAATTGCTGCAAGAAATTGGTATTGAAGACAGTCGTTAAGTCATGGCGCTTGGCAAACCTGGCCTTGGCGAGCTCAACCAGATTTTCAACCAGATCAACGCTGGATAGTCCAGACTGCCGCCAGTTATGGATGGACAGGCTGCCGGGTAACGGATTAACTTCGTTGAAATAGACTTTTTTGGTTTTGGAATCAATCAGCATGTCCACCCGGGCAATGCCGCTGCAGCCCAGAGCCCGGTAAACTGCCAGGCCGGTCTTTTCGGCCTTATCATATAAACTCTTCGGTAAGTCAGCCGGTATTTTGCTGTAGCCCTGCGCGCCCTTGGAACTGCCCGCCGGCTGGCTTTTCTTGCCACCGCGCAGGTATTTGGTATCAAAATCAAAGAATTTATCGGTTTTATGCAGCGGTTGTTCCAGCAGGGCCGGCTGAGGCTTTTCGTTGCCGATGACCGGCAGCGTAACTTCAATCAGATTTTGGATGGCTTCCTCGACCAGCACCGTGTCGTCGTAGTGGGCGGCTACTTCCAAGCCGTTGGTCAGTTCTTTGGCGTTAACTACCCGGCTGATACCGATACTGGAACCAAGATGGGCCGGCTTAACGAAAAGCGGATAGTGCAATTCCTTTTCGATCGATTCAACAATCGGCAGCAACTCGTATTTAATATTGTCAGACGAAAAACTCAAGTACTGGGCTACCGGAATACCGTTTGCGGCGGCTAATTGTTTGCTTAAAACCTTATTCATGGCAATCGCGCTAGCGCTGACACCGCAACCGGCATAGGGTACGCCGGTCAATTCCAGCAGCCCCATCAGGTCGCCATCCTCACCATAGGTGCCGTGCATGCTGGGGAATACCAGATCGATTTTTTTCTGCCGGTGGCCACCGAGGGCATTGTATTTAACGAGTGTCAGCCCGTCCTTAAAACAGAGGCTGACCGGCTTGGTATGGTCGATAAAGTGCTGGATTTTACCGCTTGAATATAACTCGATGTCTTTCAGCTGGTCATCCCAGTACCAAGTACCGTTTTTGGCAATATAGACCGCTTCAACCCGGTACTTGCCGGTCAGCTCCAGGGGCTTGATGATGCTGGCGATGGCAGTAATAATTGAAATATCGTGTTCGGCCGAACGGCCGCCAAAGATAACTGCAATTGTTTCCATATTACTTTAGTATAAACAATAAAGCCGAATTGTTCTATCGGTTAGTTTTTGGCAATCTCAGGCGTAATTATCGGTCCAGTCGTTTTGGAGCAGAACAAGATCGCCGGCAGCGACAAATTCCGACAGATTAGAGTAAAACTTCAACGGTTCCGGCTCGATCCTAAGCTCGCCCTTAAATCCGGCTGATTCCAGTCCGGCTCTAATATGCTTGGCGGCTGAATTTTTCATCAGTACGACAATATCGCAGCCGGAGGCCGCTATCAGCTCGCCGGCCAGATGATGGATAGCCTTTTTCTGCCTGCCCTGATCAACCAGTCCCGGCGTCACGTAAATTTTGCGCTCGGCCGGCAATTCAGCTAACAGGACAGTACCGGCCCTGATACCTTCTATATTGCCATTGTAAGTGTCATCAATAATCCAGGCTTCGCTCAGCTTGTAAGGCTCCATCCGGTGTTCAAAGGCGGTAGTTTTGGCAACGCCGGCAATGATCTGCTTGTCACTTAATCCGAACCCGTCAGCCAGTACCGCCGCCAGGGCTACGGGACCGATGTTGTGTCGGCCGAGCAGCTTGGTGTGAAGGTGCAGCGAACGTGTATTCTTGTTTAAATGGAAGGAAGTCCCGTTAATCGACAGCCGGACATCATTTATTGTCCAGCCGGCCACGCCGTTTTTGCTGTAAAGAGTATATTCAGGCTTAATAAACGGTTCGGCGGCCAGCGACTCGCCGTTAACGTAGACATGCTTATTGTCCAGATAGGCGGCTAGGCTGAAAATATCCTCGCCGGCTTTGTCAACGGTCTTATAGCGGTCCAGATGCGCCGGCGCCAGACCGGTAATAATGCCGTGTGTCGGCCGGGTAACATTGGCAAAGCGCAGAATATCGCCGGGCCGGTTTTCGCCGTATTCGACGATAATGATGTCAACGTCCTTACTGAGGGTCTTGGCAAAGATGGCGTGGGAAAGGGCAACGTTTTTATTGGCCGGCGTGGCAAATACTTTTTTACCTTCGCTCAGCACAGTTAAAAGTATTTCTTTCATGCTGGTCTTGGCATAGCTGCCGGCAATCGCGATTATAGGCGACTTGTGGCGGCGGAAGATATTTGCCGAGACGGCCACGAGATGGTCTTCGCGCGGTTGGACTATAAATACCCGGCCCAGCCATAACGGGACGATAACCAGATGCGCCCAGACTATCGGGTAGGAGATAAGTATCAGCGCCCCGTAGCCCAAGCCATTGCTCAAGTGATGCCAGTGCCAGAGATATAACACCAGCAATCCGGCCAGTATCTGGACAGACATGCCCAGCAGTAATGAGGCTTGCAGTAAACGGGCCGATTTTGTCGGTACTAATTGACGTCGGACAGCGACTTTGGAAAAATCCTCCGTCCGCCAGAACCACTTTAAATATGGCCAAACCCGATATTCAGTACTTTGCAGCATATAGGTTAAAACCGCGCTGAAACGCGGTGAATACATACTGATAATGCCTTTGATCATGCTAGAAACTCCTCTACCACCTTTATTACAGCCGCCGGTTGGTCGCGGTGGACATAATGACCGGCCGACGGTATTATTTTCAAACTTGAATTTTTTATTAACTGTTGAAACCGCCGGCCAAAAGCCGGTGGCGTGGTTTGATCGTTTTCGCCGTAGACCAACAATGTCGGCAGCTTAAGCCGGCCGGCCTCGGCCTGGACATCATCAGCCACAATCCTTTTGAATGTCGGGCTCATATGCTCGGCTGTCAGCATATCGGAGCCGGCCTTCCGGTAAAGTGTCCGGCGGAGTTTTGACTGGATTGAAGCCGGCAGCGGCGCAGCTAACAGTTTCCCGGTTTTGGCAACTGATTTAATAACAGCTGCCCGCTTAGAATCATTGTCACGGATTCCGGCACTGGATAATAAAACAAGCTTGTCGGCTTTAAGCTGCCCGCTGCCCAAACCCCTGACGGCGATAGCTCCGCCGTTGCTGTGGCCGATATAGGCATAGACGTCCAAAACCCCAAGTTTTTGTAATAAATGCTCCACAAAGGCTGCAAAGTCGTCTAGGCCCCAGGCTCCGACCGGTATCTCACTGCCGCCAAAGCCCGGCAAATCAGGCGTGATCACCTCATAGCGATCGGCCAGTATAGAGCTAAGTGTTGCCAGGCCGCCGGCCTGATCCGCCCAGCCGTGCAGCAGAATGATTGATTTACCCTTGCCGCTACGGTCATAGCGCGTCAATAACTTGTCAACGACAATCTGCATATATAAAAGTATACTCGTTAACTCATGGGAAGATTAGAGTGATTGCTGCAGCAGGTTTAGCGAGTCGGATGTAGATGATGAGCCTCCTGAGAAAATACCGCTTAAATCCGGTCCCAGCTGAGTAAGCAGCTGCAGAACTGATTCAGCATTGGCCGGCACGGTCACCGTTACCGGTTGGTTGAAGTGGCCAAGTGTCAGCGTGACACTTAATTGATCGCCGCTGCTATCGGTGGTCGATAAACTCAACTGGTCAACAATCTTATTGGATTTATCGATCCAGATGTCGAACGGGTATTTATTAAAGTTGGCACTGTTAATCATATTCTCAACCGAGGCAATTGAAGATTCATCAATTGTCAGATCTTTCAGTTTGGCTGACTGCAAGCCCGTAAAGAAGGACTTAAGCATCCCAGAGTTAATCTCCATCTGGTAATGGTAGCTGGACTGGCCGTCAATTATCGCCGGAGCAAAGGTTTTCTGGGCGGTCAGAAACGGATGACTTTGATAAAGATTACCGATAGTGCTGGCTTCAGACTGGGAAAGCTTGCCGATGGAAAAGTTACTGTTAGTGTCGGACTTGGCGCTGCTTTCGATGCTCTGCAGCAAACTTTGATTAATCACAAACCATTGGTTGTTAATGTCGCCGAGGACGGTACCTAGCGAACTGGCTCCGGCAGCACCCGATGACTGAGCTAGCCCCAGAAGTTGGGACAGACCGGACAGGCCGCCGACTTTAATATATATATCATGGCCGTCGGTGCTTGCCACGCTAACCGTGACATTCGTTACAATAGCATTAACTGACATATTGGCTTCGAACTTGCCGCCCTTGGCATAAGCACCGCTGAGCATACCATTAAATGTTTGGCCGATCGACTTATCGGTAATTGAAAACTTTGAATTAAACTGCAGGCTTGTTAAATTGTTGCCATAAAGCATGTTGACAAGCGATTGCTTGACGATATTGACCGGCCGGCTGGGTAAATAAAACTGGGTATAGGCGCCAAATAGGATAGCTAAAAGTACAACCACCACCACCGGAATACCTATAAACATCTGACGGCGCTTTTTGGCCGGGGCCTTAACCGGTACCGTGGCGGCCGGACTGGACGCAACCGGATTATCGCCTGGCGCAGGCGGCGGCTGGGTAACTGTTGCGGGCGGGGTATCAAAAGGCGGCGGCGCCACAACCGGCGACTGGACTGAATCGTCATGGGGCGGGTCTGATGATTCCGGCGGCTGTATATCGGCCGAAGAAGCAGCTCCCATAGACGGTGAAATTACCTGGGGCTGGAAAGTTGTTGTTATCTTTGTTGGCACCGGCACATCAACCGGGTGTTCGGTTACTGGGTGAGGAAATACCGGCGGTTTAACCGGTGCGGCATCATGTACATCAGCCATTGACGGAATCGTTTTTGGCGAATTAGACGCTTGATCAATGTCAGCGTCTGGATTTGATTGATTATCGCGATCTGGAAACATTATTGATACTACTAATGATTATTTTTAATTATTACAGACTAATATATAAAAAGCTAATTATTGTTCGACAGTAAGCAATTTTTTCTCTAGGGCAGCGGTGGGAATAGTATGCGTCGGGACCGTTATGGCCGGCTGGACGCCGTAATCAGCATATAACTCGGTGTGATTGCTGCCCGGATAATTGATCTCGAC
This sequence comes from Saccharimonadales bacterium (SeqCode), assembly GCA_035510715.1. GTDB lineage: Bacteria > Patescibacteriota > Saccharimonadia > Saccharimonadales > UBA4665 > DATKGQ01. Next base: position 37,379 of record DATKGQ010000019.1, read on the forward strand.
CAACTGCCGGGAAGCCGGGTTAATGGCAAATTGCACTTTGAGCGGCGTATCACCCTGGTAGTTGCTGGCGCTAAGCTCCGGTACGTTTTTATAGCCTTCGTCAAGCGCAAACTTCGTCAAGAGCCTGGCGTAAGCAACCGGCGCAACAGTTACCTGAAAGACGTCCACTGCCCGGCCGTTAACTTGCCCATATTGAACCTGTGAAAAATTGGCCGTAAAAACCTTATCGGCTTTGATCCGGTTTAACAGCCCGGCCCGTTCACTGGGCGGCAAGTCCCCTATTGGCACGATCCCAAGTAAGGACTGGCCGAACAAATGATCCAGCGGATCGGCTGTCAAGCCGCCAGTAGGACTTTTGCTCCAGATGCCGACAATGCCGCTGAAGTTGAAAGGCTTACCATTGGCCGGCTTGACGGCAGTTTTAATAGCCGTATAACGCGTATAGTCAACTGCCGGCGTACCAATAGTTTCGGTCGACACCACGCTGTTATTCTCTGATAACACCGCGTTAGATATGGCAATATTATTCTTGCCAAGTTCAAGCGTTATGGTTTCCTTTAAATTCTGGCCGCTGCCACTCTCGGTCACCTGCCTGGTTACAGCCGAAGTAGCCATACTGTTGTTAAACATTCCCCAAAAGACTGCCTTGGGGCTTTCAAAGATATGCGACCACCAGAACCAGCCGCCGATAAAGACGACCACCACTATCAGCAGTGCGATTACTCTGATTTGTTCTCTAAATACCTTCAAGGCTTTTTGGACCTAATCCTTCCTTTTAAAGATTTGGTGGAGATGCGGGGAGTCGAACCCCGGGCCTCAGCAATGCGAATGCTGCGCTCTAGCCAACTGAGCTACATCCCCTTCCAGGAAATGTCTTATCAGCACTGTAATATCATACATCGTAGAAAGATTTTTGTTGTTATATAACACTTTTTACTTAAGAGTTGGTATTAGGGTTATAGGTAACGTCAAGCGGTAAATTGGTGGACTTGAGTGGATTGTTTTGGAACCAAGTTCATGAACAACTTATTGTTTGGTATAAAGAATTCCACACCGCATTGATAGGTCATACAACAGATACTTATACTAAAATACATTAGCCCATTTGTTATCTATAAACATCTTTACGATGTCTGATACGGAGAACAAGGATTTTACCGTCGGATCTTAGCAGAACGATTAACCTATAAGCTCCAACGCGAAATCGGTGAGTGGCTCCTGCATAGTTAACAAGTGGTGTTGCAAATTCAAGTGAGTTTTCTGTGCTTTGCCAATATAATAGTTTAGTTCTCAGCCGTGACTGAGTTTTATTTGGTAACTTATTCATGTCTCTTTTAGCCGATTCCGAAAAGATAAATTGCATAAGGTTTTAGTCTTCTAGGTTAGAGAATACTTCCTCGAGTGTGTAGGTTTTGTCCTTTGCGGCTTTCTTTAGAGTTGCTAGGAACTCAGTATCTTGTGATTCTAACAGATCTTCTAGATAGTCAAGGTCTATAAGAGCCAAATCAGGGCGGCCACGCTTAGTAATGATTGCCATTGTCTTTCCGCCTCGGACACTTTTAGCTATCGTAGCATATGAATCACGTAATTCTGTTGCTTTCACTATCGTTGTCATATTATCCTTTCATATATTTAAAGTATACATTTAAAACGTATACTTAGTCAATAGAAAAGCTTGATAGTGGGAATCTCTTGGACGCAATGGCATCAAATTAAAACTTATCTTATTGAAGTCTATAAATCAGTTCATGAGCAATCCATGATAATTAATGTTCTTAGTTCCCAACTATTTCAGGAACCCAAGGCAGTATCGTATAAGTTAAGCAAGTTCTAAGTAAATACTAGGTGGATGGTACGGCTTGCAATTCAGGCAAGAGTGATTTAACGGTAGATTTGGTTTCGTTGAATATGGTTAGACTAGCTGAAGTAGTAGCACATGTTGCTTGCGGGCCCACATAGTAGAATATAGCACTTTGCAATAAGCATAAGAGTATTGGTGGGGATGAAAGGACTTGAACCTTCATAAGCCTAAGCTTACTAGCTCCTGAAGCTAGCGCGTCTACCGTTTCGCCACATCCCCGCGGATTTAAAACTACTACTGTTAATCTTAACACAAATCCAGGGTCTTAATCGTCAACTTTAGCCCTGAGGATTTCCCAATTCTGAACATTATTAAACCGGTCGGTGGCCTCGTTAATGGTATGCTCTGTCAGGCCATAGACTGATTCGCGGGTCAGATACAGATAACGCGGCTGATACAGCCCTAGGGCCGGTGCGTCCTGCTGCCAGGCCTGCAGAAATGGTTCGTATTTAATCACTCTCAGCGCCGGATCATAACGCGTCCGACCGGCCTCCAGGGATTGGTCGACTACGGCAGAAGAGTATTCGGAAAAATTAACGGTCTGCTGATTGCTGCCCCAGTAGACATAGACGTCCGGATCAACACCGATTGAGATACCGTACAGCAGCGCGTCATATTCTCGGAACGTAACGGTGTTCTGTAAATCAGTATTGTCCTGAATAATAACCTCGGCTTCAACACCTATCGTCCGCCACTCTTTGGCCAGCATACCGGTAACGTAACGGGATTCCGGATCATTATCAGCGTACAATTTGAAACGCAGGACTTGCCCGGCTTTATAACGCAGTCCGTTACTGCCCAGCAGCCAACCGTTACTTTGGAGTTCCTGGGCAGCGGCCAGCGTATTCATTGGTAACTGCTCAAAAGTCGGATTAAAGGCCAGCTGGCCGTTAAGCAACGGTTCCCTGACCGGGATAACCGGATAACCCAGCCCGTTAATAATGGCATTGACATCGGCTGCCTGGACCAGTGCCTGCCGGACTGCCGTATCGGATAAAATTGCAGTGGAAGTGTTAAAAAACACCATGTTAGCAGCCGTCAGCGGCATGCTGTAGGTTTGCAGTTGTTTGTCTTTGGCCAAAACGGCTAGGACACTATTCAGTCCGGACATACCGTCAAGCTGGCCGGCTTGAAAGCTGGACACAAGTTGCCCTTGATCATGAAAAGCCCGGACAATAAAACCACTGAGCTTCGGTTCGCCGCTATTATAGCGGGCAAACGGCAAGAGCGTAATTTGTTCCTGCTTGGTTTGCGGAGTATTGCCTTCTACATTAAGGTTTTCCCATTCAAAGGGCCCCGATCCGACCGGATTAATATTGAAAGCCGCTGTACTCAGCGTCTCAGCCGGAATGTTAGCTAGTAGGTGCCGCGGAATTATGCCGTTAGTTAAAGAGTACGGAAACGAGGTTAAAGGATTAGCCAGCGTAAAAATTACGGTTAACGACCCTTCAGCTGATACTTGGACGTCCTGCCAGTTACCGCTCAGCGGCGAAGCGGCATTTGGGTTTTGAATAAGATCATACGTAAAGACGACATCACTCGAAGTCAGCGGCTGGCCGTCCTGCCAGACAAGGTGGGGTTTTAAGTGGACAGTGTATATTCTCCCAGTGGTATCAACGCTCCAGCGGCTGGCCAGGTCGCCGACCAGCTGGTTCTGGTTGTTATAAGTCAGTAGACTGGAAAAAACCAGATGGCAAACCGCCGTATCAACCGGTGACGTCGCATAGATCGGGTTTGCAGTTGTAAAATCACCCAAAACACCCTCAGTATAGGTACCGCCCCGGACCGGTTGCAGGGTCTGGTAGTAATTGCTCAGCAAATTAATCTGAACCGCGACAATACCGGTTAGCAAAATGATCAGGCCAAGCCAGCTAATAATAAACCGGCGGACATTCAGTAGACGGTTTAAGCGGCGGATGAGATGTTTTTCTACATCCTGTCCGGTTTTGGAGCCGAACTTCTTAACTTGCCGCTGACTTTTGCGCAACCGTCTATGAAAACGCAGCCGGATTGTTTTAGTTGTCATAACCTATCGGTCAAACTTTATGACTTTAAGTAGCAATGCTCAGAGCTAAGGACACCACAAAAGTCACAATCATTATAATTGTTAACTGAAATAATGTTTTATCGGTGCCGCGGCGGGTCATGTTGATTTCGCCGCTGCCGCCCAGGCCTGCCCCTAAAGAAGCGCCCCTGGTTTGGACAAGGATCAGGATTGTCATGATAATCATAGAACCGATAGTGATGTAATTAAGTAATGTCATATACCTTCTAATATAGTTGTCACTAGATAGTTTATCAGTCCGATGACCATACCGGCAAGTATCGCGGCACCAAAATTAGTGACGTGCAGCGGCGTATAAAGCTTGCTGGCTATAAAAACCATCAGGCCGTTGATGATTATCATGAACAGTCCCAGAGTCAGTAGAACTGCCGGCAGAGCCAGAATAACAATGACCGGCTTGATTACTATATTAATTATCGCCAGGACAAGTCCGGCAATCAGGATAACATAAATATCATTGTTGTAACTGACCCGGTTACCGAGAATGGCCGCAGCGATCCAGATACCCAGACCGCAGACCAGCCAGCGGATGAGAAAACGGATCATCGGCCGTTCCTGAAAGTGACGCAGATGCATAAGCAGTATTGTATGCCAGCTGAGCAGCGGCGACAAGCAGGCTAACTTAAAGCCACTTTTTAATCAGCTTGGCCCTATACGCACCGATGGATTTGGCAATATCGGCTTCGCTTATCCCGGCTAGGGCTCTCGGGCTGCCGAATTGTTTAATCAGTTTCTTTCTGGTTTTAGGTCCGATACCCGGAATCGTGTCCAGCCCGCTAGCCGTAAGCTGTTTTATTTTTAGAGACGAGTGGTAGCTGACAGCGAAGCGGTGTGATTCGTCACGGATCCGCTGCAGAAGTTTAATAAGATTCGCCGTCATTGGCAGATTAACCATGATGAAACGGCCGGTGGCACTGGAATTGCCGCTAAGTTTTTTCAACTCCGGCCCGTTTAAGCGGACACCGGAGCGCTCAATATCAATAACGATCTGCTCTTCCCGCTTGGCCAAGCCGATGAATGGAATTTCCCCGCAATTCCGGGCGTCACGGGCCTGCAGGGCGGCATCCAGCTGGCCTTTGCCGCCGTCAATCAAAATCAGGTCCGGATTGCCCCAGGCTTGACGGTTTTTATCACTTAGGCGCCGGAAAATTGTTTCTTTCATATTTAGAAAATCGTTGTTAAGTTCCAGCTTGGTTTTGAATTTGCGGTAATCCGACTTGCTGCTAACGCCATTGACAAAAACCACCATACTGGCCACTACGTCGGTGCCCTGGATGTGGCTGATGTCGTAACCCTCAATCCGTTTCGGCGGCCGGCTTAATCCTAGCAACTTCACCATTTCCCCCAAGGCATGGTCCTTGCTGATATCAATAAACTCCTTGTCGCCAAAAATGATCTGTTTTTTCAAATTCTGGATAGCAAACAGCTGATTGCGGATTTTGGCGGCCAGTTCAAAATCTTTTGTCTCGGCAGCCGCCGACATCTCGCGCACTAACTGCTTGGTAATTTTTTGCTGGTTGCCCTGTATATAGCTGATCAGCGCCCTTAAGTTTTTCCGGTAATCTTTCAGCGAGGTGCGGCCGGTTTCCAAGCCCGGGTCCAGCCCCAAATAATATTGCAGTACCGGACGCTTTTGCCCGGTCGGCTTTTTCATGGCAAACGGGAATACCCGCCTTAGTCGGCGCAAAGCTTCTTTGACGCTGTAGGCGTTCGGATAAGGACCAAAGTAGCGGGCCTTGTCATCTAGCGGCCGGCGGGTTAGGCTGACTGTCGGGTAATCACTGCTATAGTCAATCCGGATGTAAACCATCGACTTGTCGTCGCGCAGCAGAATGTTATAGCGCGGCAGGTAACGCCGGATCATTTCCGCTTCCAGGAACAAGGCTTCGATTTCACTATCCACCACCATCCAGTCGGTGTCGGCAATGTCCGCCACCAGCAGGGAGGTTTTCAGGTCGCGCGCCAGCGAAGCCTGGAAATATGAGCGGACCCGGTTCTTTAAATTGGCCGCTTTACCGACATAGATTATTTCGCCATGCTTATCTTTGTGAAAATAAACGCCAGGCTGCATCGGCAACGTTTTCAATTTAGCGGCTAAGTTTTTATTCATAACAGCTCAAATGGCTTAAGATAAAAACTGAAATTTTAAGATTCTTTTTCGGTCGGCGTTGACCCGCTGCCTTCAGCGGCCGGTTCGGCACCTTCAGTTTCGGCGGCCTCTCCGGCCGTTTCGGCTTCTTCGGCCGGAGTTTCAGCTTCGGCGGCGCCACCAGCGGATTCATTGGCAGCAGCCAAAGCGCTCGGCTCGTAGACCGTGGCAATGGCGTGGGTCGGATCAGTCATAATTGTCACTCCGGGCGGCGGCACGATATCGCTTACCGAAACTTTGTCACCGATTTCAATCAGCCCTGAGGCATCGATGACCAGTTCGTCCGGCAAATCTTTCGGCAATGCTTCAACTTCCACGTTGTCAAGCTGGTTGATAACTACCAAGCTCATTTTTTCAGCCGGGATATCATCAGACAAGCGGACAGGGATTTCGGCGGTAACTTTTTCATCGGATTTCACGGCCCCGAAGACAATATGGTTGAGCCGGTGTTTGCGCGGATCGAATTCGGCGGTCTTTATCAGGACGGTATAACTCTGGTCACCGACTTTTAACTGCAGTAGCTGATGCTTACCGGCCTGCAAATAGGCCCGGTGAAGCTGTAAATATGCGCCGCTGACATTAATTGACGGCTTGCCGTGATCATGAATAACGGCCGGCAAAAAGCCGTCCCGTCTTAGTTGCTTGACAGCTTTGCCGGTAATAGTCCGTTTCTCAAGGGTCAGACTGATATCTTCATCTGCCATTAGTTAATTTCTCCTTTTCTTCTATAGTAATTATACCAGATACGATGCTAAAAACCAGTAGACGTAATTTCTTAAAACCGTTATGGTAGGAACTATGTTTAATCCCACCGAGCTGATCCAAAACGGCGGTGTTTTATTGGTCGGCCTGATCATATTTGCCGAATCCGGCATGCTCGTCGGTTTCTTCTTCCCCGGCGACACTTTATTGCTTACCGGCGGCATATTGGCTGCCCAGGGCAAACTGTCGCTGCTCTTTTTGCTTATCACGGTGATTATCGCCGCTATCGCCGGCGACAATACCGGCTACCAGATCGGCTTTTCCCTGGGTCGGCGGTTATTTGCCAAGGGTGACGGTATCTTTTTCCGTAAACGCTACGTCGAAGAGTCCGAAAAATTCTATGAGCGGTACGGCTCTAAAACCATGATGCTGGCGCACTTTATCCCGATTATCAGGACTTTCGCACCGATCGTGGCCGGCGCCGGCAAGATGCACCGGGTGCGGTTTGTTATTTTCGACGCCATCGGCGATACCGCCTGGGCCATCATCGTGACACTGCTCGGATATTGGTTCGGCAGCCGCATACCGAATATCGACCACTACATTCTACCGACGGTTGCCACGGTTGTCATTTTAAGTTTCGGACCGGTTATCTACCACGTTGTCAGGGCCCTACTGGCCAGAAAAGGCAAATTGCCGCCGGAAGATTAAACAAGACAAATACATTCTCGAATTAAGTACTTTAAGACTATTATTGCTAAACTAGTTAGATTAGTCTATTATATGTATTATCAATGTACGCAGAAGAATGTAAAACTACCGTCGCTCTAGGAGCGGACTGGGGAAATAGATATATCGGCATAGCCCCTCCATTGACTGCTGATGAAGCTAAGGCTTTGGAGCATCTCGAAATTATCAGCTCCGGTGTCCAAATTGATCTTATAGATAGATTTGAACCGCCTTGCAGTGTGTTGACTGTTGAACTGGATGTGCGGCACAACACTAGGCAACTTCGGACAAAACAAGCTCAGGAATTGGCGCACATAATTGCCTTCGCCTTAAAATTATCTAGAAAATGTGAAGTTAGAGAATTGCTTGTACCGGTAGGTATGGAAGGCCGCTATAGTTCACCCTTTAATCCAAAACCCTACCGATCAAATAACTGCTGATTAGAGTACAATTTTCTTTAAAAACTGGCCGGTATAGGATACCTTGCTGCGGGCCACTTGTTCGGGCGTACCTTCAGCGATAATTTGGCCGCCGCCTTCACCGCCTTCCAGGCCCATGTCGATCAGCCAATCGGCGTTCTTTATAACGTCGAGGTTATGTTCAATAATTATCACGCTGTTACCGGTTTCCACCAGGGCATGAAGGGTATGCAGCAATTTCTTGACATCGGCGACATGCAAACCGGTGGTCGGCTCGTCAAGAATATACAGCGTCCGGCCGGTCGGACGGCGGCTAAGTTCGCTGGCTAATTTGATACGCTGGGCCTCACCGCCGGACAGCTGGGTGGCCGGCTGGCCGAGCGCAATATAACCCAGCCCGACATCGACTAAGGTTTGCAGTTTACGGGTGACGGACGGGATGTTCTCAAAGAATTCCAACGCCTGCTCGCAGGACATCTCCAGAATGTCGCTGATATTCTTGCCCTTGTAATGGACTTCCAGGGCTTCGCGGTTATAACGTTTGCCGTGACAGACTTCGCAAGTGATATAAACGTCCGGCAAAAAGTGCATTTCAATTTGGATGATACCGTCTCCGGCGCAGTTTTCACAGCGGCCGCCCTTAACGTTAAAGCTGAACCGCCCGGGCGAATAGCCGCGTAGCCGCGATTCCGGCACGCTGGCAAACAATTCCCGGATGGGCGTAAACAAACCGGTATAAGTGGCCGAATTAGAGCGGGGCGTCCGGCCGATCGGCGACTGATCGATAATAATAGCCTTGTCCAGCTCTTTTATACCTTCGATGTCATCATGGCGGCCGGAAACGGTGTTGGACCGGTGCAACCTGGCTAGCAGTTCTTTGGCCAGGATATTATTAACCAAGCTCGATTTGCCCGAACCGGAAACGCCGCTGACGACCACCATTTTGCCCAGCGGTATGGTCACATCGATATTTTTAAGATTGTTTTCGCGGGCACCGCGGATAACCAAGGCTTTGCCGTTGCCCAGTCGACGCTTTTTCGGTACGGCAATTGTCAGTTTGTGGGCCAAGTATTGCCCGGTAATGCTGTCGGGGTTGTTCATGACTTCGGCCGGCGTGCCGCTGGCCACTATTTTACCGCCGTGCTGACCGGCAGCCGGTCCGATGTCCAAAAGATAATCGGCACTGCGAATAGTCTCTTCGTCGTGTTCCACCACGATTATCGTGTTGCCCAGATCGCGCAGATGTTTGAGGGTGGCAATCAAACGGGCGTTGTCCCGCTGATGCAGGCCGATACTCGGCTCGTCAAGAACATATAACACGCCCATTAATCCCGACCCAATCTGGGTTGCCAATCTGATCCGCTGGGCTTCACCGCCGGACAGCGACGCCGCGCCTCTTAGCAGTGTCAGGTAATGAAGTCCGACATCCATCAGGAATTGCAAGCGCGCCTGAATTTCCTTTAACACCTGGTTGGCAATCCGGGTTTGGGTATCATCAAGTTTTAACTTGGCGAAAAAGCCGATGGCCTGTTCGATCGATAAATTGCAGATATCCATAATTGATTGGTCGGCGATAGTAATCGCCAAAACCTCGGGTTTCAGGCGTAAGCCCTTACAGACATAACAAAGTTTTTCCTGCATAAACCTCTCAATATCCCGACGGATGAAATCACTGTCGGTTTCGCGGTGGCGCCGCTCCAGATTCGGCACCACGCCTTCATAAGTCGTCTCAAAGCTCCGGCCACCGCCTAGACTTACCCGGTAGGTTTCATTACCGGTGCCATACATCAGCCGGTTGACGTTTTCCTTGGTTAACTCGGCCGTCGGCACATGTAGGCTGAAGCCGTATTTATCAGCCACGGCTTGCATCTTTTTCATATACCAGGCTTCAATGTTAAACCGGTTAAAGGGCCGGATGGCCCCCTCGGCAATCGTCAGCCGGCCGTTGGGCATGACCAGCTCCGGATCAACTTCCAGCCTTGATCCCAGGCCGGTGCAGGTCGGACAGGCGCCGTGGGGGGCGTTAAAACTGAACGTCCTCGGTTCCAATTCAGGAATCGAGATTTCCGGATGATCGTCGCAGGCGTACATCAGCGAATAGCTATACAAGTGGTTATCATCAGCGTTTAAAACAGCCAGTTTCTTATCGGCAACTTCGATGGCCTGTTCGATCGACTGCGCCAACCGGCTACGGCTGTCCTCATTGTTGACAACCCTATCGACTACAATCTCAATCGTGTGGCGGATATTGCGGTCCAGTTCCGGGAATTCGTCTAGCGCGTAAATAATACCGTCAACCCGGGCCCTGGCAAAACCAACCCGCAGGTATTGTTCCGGGATATGTTCAAAGACACCTTTTTTATCAATTACGACCGGCGCCAAGATTAGTAACCGGGCGCTCGCCGGTAAGGCTGAAACCTGATCAATAATATTTTCAGTCGTCTGGCGGGTAACCGGTTTGCCGCAAACCGGACAATGCGGCGTGCCGATCCGGGCGAATAGAAGACGCAGGTAATCAAAAATTTCAGTCACCGTGGCCACCGTACTGCGCGGGTTGCGGCTGCTCGATTTCTGGTCGATACTGATCGCCGGACTCAGCCCGTCAATTTGATCGACGTCGGGCTTCTCCATCATTCCCAAGAATTGCCGGGCGTAGGCACTGAGTGATTCAACGTAGCGCCTTTGGCCTTCGGCGTAAATCGTATCAAAAGCCAAGCTCGACTTGCCTGACCCCGATAAACCGGTAATAACCACGTATTTATTACGCGGTATAGTCACGTCAATATTCTTTAAATTGTGCTCCCGAGCACCTTTGACAACGATAAAATCTGCCATAAGCCGGCCTATTATAACCCAAACTGCCGGAAATTAACAGAGTCTAAGGACCAACTTTAGGTTTTTAACATTTATGTTTTTTATCGATACGGCTACAAAATAACAATATTTACTATCCGGACAGATAGCATAAGCATTCTAAATAATGTATTTGTATTTTACGCATTGTTATATGTATAATTGCTTCAAAGGTGAGGCAAAATGTTCCAAAATTTCATTATATTAGGTCTAATTCCGGGGACCCATGTTCAAATAAACTTTACCGACTGGATAGTTGTCGCCAGCGTGATAGGTTTATTTATCAGCATGTGGCCGTTAATCCGGTTTTATATGGTCCGGTTTATGATCCGGCATCAGCTGACATTCATTGTCCAAGCTTTGCTGACTGAAGTCCATCAAGCGGCATAAGCTGGCGCGCCCAACCATCAAGTTCGGTCAGTAATTTTTGGTCGCGGGCAGAAAGTTTGTCGGTCTCAGCCAAAGATTGCAAACGGATAACAAACTTAGCGTAGCGGCTGAACGACCCGCCCTGCATTAAATGGCGTTGGCAATAATCATGCCAGCGTCTTTTTTCGGCTTCGGTCAGACTTTCAGGATAATTGCGGGCTTTATAAAGCGGCAGTAACCGCCTTAAACGCCGGTCGGTAAAATCAAATTTAGCTATCGCCAGCTCAGCCGGCAGTGTTCCCCGGACTGCTGAAAAAGATTTTTTATCATTATCATCAAAAAAATTTTCGTATAACAAGGTATCAACGCTGGCGGCAAAACCACGGTCGGATTTATGGTTTGTCTCATCTGATAGGCTTAATGCTTCCTGCAGGGTCGGCCGCCATGACGGCAGGCATTCTTTAAGCTGATGCCAGTGCTTTGTTATGGCGTCCGTGTCAAGATTAAGCCTTAACCGGCTGGTTTCATCAAGTACCTTTAACGGCGCGACCGGCGGGCAACGGTTATACCTGATAATTCTAATCGGGTTAGGCTTGGTCCGGTAGTCTTGACCGCCATACCAGCGCCCGGCCAGTTCTTCGGCGCTAAGTTCGATAAAATCAAGCGGGTTTTGTCGGAGGTCAAACAGCGCGGCTGCGCCTTGGCCGGATAACTCAAACAAAAAGACAAAAACCGATGTTTTGTCATATTCATTCTGGTCCGCGCCGGCATAGATAAACGGTTCGGGTCCGGTTACCAGCTGCGCAATTTCACGCTTGTCACGGAAGTTCAGCAAATAAGCGAATAATCTCGGCTGGGTCCGATGGACTAACCGGGCCAAGGCGATACAGGCAGTGACGTCACTATGGGCGTCGTGGGCCTTAACATGTTCCAGTCCGTTGGCAGCAGTTAGATTTTCAAGACTGTTGAGAGGTTTGCCATCGTTACTAACCGGCCATTTGATGCCGTCCGGGCGCAGTGCCCGCATCATCCTGATCACATTTAACAGGTCCCAACGGCCGCGGTTGTCCCGCCAGTGCCATTCATAGGCATCGTAAAAATTCCGGTAATTTAGATAACGGATAAATTCATCGTCAAAGGGGATGTTGTTATAACCGATAAAAATTGTGCCCGGCAGGGCGATCTGCTCATGGAAAATAGACAGAAAGGCGGCTTCGCTAAGCCCTTGCTTCAGGGTTTTTTGCGGCGTTATACCGGTAACCAAAATCGCCTGCGGATCCGGCAGGACGTCCTGGGTAAGTTTAATCAGGTAATTGAACGGTTGGCCGGTTAAGTTCAGGTTCTCATCCGTCCGTTGGCCGGCAAATTGCATTACCCGGTCTTCTTTGGGACTCAAGCCGCTGGTTTCCAGATCATAAAAGAAAAAACTTTTTCCCACTTGGCTCCTTAACTTTTCAGTAGCGGATGGTTCTCTCGCCGACAACAATCGGCTGGCCGGCTTTAATGCCCTGCCGGATCAATTCATGCAGGATACCCATCTTCTTCATGATATCCCGGAGCCGGTAAAGGCTAGCCGGATTATCGGGATCGGTCCGGGCGGCAAACCGTTCGATCTTGTTGCCGCTGACTGTAAAGCCGTCAGCCAGGCGTTCGACTTTCCAGGTATTAGTGTCGTCCGGTAAGCGCCAGACCGGCAACTGGGCAGTTTCGTCCGCCGGCTGGTGCGCTTGGCGGGTCTTCTCCCGGTTCACCAGCACAGTAATACGGCGCAGTAACGGCGCCAATCCCTGCCGGGCTTCAGCCGATATGGCAATTATCGGCGATTTCGGCGGGCTGACTGAGCGAATAAGCGTTTTCAGCTGGGACACGGCAGTTTTACTCATGTCCTCGGTCTTATTTAGAACAATGATTTGCGGCCGGGCGGTAAGGTCGGTTTTATACGCTTTCAGTTCGGCCTGGATGGTCTTATAGGCCTCCCGGACATCAATCAGCGTGGCGTCAATCAAGTGCAGGATAACCAAGGTACGTTCAATGTGGCGCAGGAAATCATCGCCCAGTCCCTTGCCTTCAGCGGCACCTTCAATTAACCCCGGGATATCAGCAAACAGCAGACTCGTATTACCCGGCATAGCCACCACGCCAAGATTCGGGGTTAGCGTCGTAAAAGGATAATTATTAATTTCCGGGTGGGCATTACTGAGCGCTGCCAGCAATGTTGATTTACCGGCATTCGGCAAGCCGACCAGCCCGACATCGGCAATCAGTTTCAGCTCCAGATCAAGTTCGAATTCCTGACCGGGTTCGCCTTTTTCGGCTATTTGGGGCGCCTGGCGGGTTGAACTTTTAAAGTGGGCGTTGCCATAGCCGCCTTGGCCGCCGATGGCTACCACCACGCGGGCATCATCTTGGGCCAGATCGGCAATAACATCCCCGGCAATACCAAGCAACATTGTGCCAATCGGCACCTCAACAATAATATCTTCGCCGCTTTTACCCCGGCAGCGCTGTTTGCCGCCATCCTCGCCGTCTTGGGCAACGAGCCTTTTTTGAAACCGGAATCGGGACAGAGTGTTCTGGTTGCGGCTGGCAACAAAAATCACATCACCGCCCTTACCGCCGTCACCGCCGTCAGGACCGCCGCGATCAACAAATTTTTCACGCCGGAAACTTACGTGACCGTGGCCGCCGTTGCCGGCTTTAATAAAAACATGCGTTTTATCAACAAACATACTTATATTTCATCATAAATCATTAATCTTTTCAATTTTTAATACACATAAATGTACGAGTCAGCGATATTAACCGGGATAGTACGGTAATCAACCCTGTCCCAACCGGTAGCATTCATCTCCGAAATATTGATACTGCCATCTGAGTTAACTGATTCGACGAACCCAACATGTCCTTCACCTTCCATACTAAGAACCACTGCAGCATATTGCTGCGGCGTATTACCAGTGCTGAGACCAAAAGTGTGCGCCAGATAACCCCAGGACGAGGCATTACCAAGATCGTTGGGCAACGGCTTGCCGACCTGGATCCGGCGCATAGCAACCCAATAGGTGCAATAACCGTAGTCGTAGCCGTCGCCGCCATAAGTGGCTGCGCCGGCATTATAAAGATTGTAGGTTGGGAGGGTGACGACAACCGGTTCCTGGCCGTTGGGAATGACAATCTGTTCGCCGGTCGTCAAACCGCTCAGTTCGGCATCATTAAAGGAAATGATCTGGTCGGCGCTGGCACTGTAGGTCGAAGCCAGTTTCTGCGGTGTATCGCCAGCTTTGACCGTATAAACTATGCTGTTAATCGGCGGGATAACCAGTTTGGAGCCGACTTTAAGGCTGGTTCCGGATAAAGAGTTTGACCAGGTAATACTGTTAGCGGTAATACCGAATTTTACGGCCAGCGAGTTAATCGTATCACCCGTCTGGACTTCGTAAGTCTGAATATCACTGCGGCTTTTCAGGGCCGTGGCGACAACTTGCGGCTTGGCCACGACCACATTTTCGGCCGGCGTAATTGCCAATTCGGCCTGGACAGTTTCGGATTGGTTGCGGACAGCCGTTTGTTCCGGTAAGTTGGCCATCACAGCAACAGTTTCGGCGATATCGGCTGAAGGCGTTTGATCGAGCGGATTCACCGGATGGCTGTTAATGCCGGCGGTACTTAACGCGGCAGTTGTGATTTTCTGATTAGGCAACGTATTAAACCGCCAGATATAGATTACAAGCAGTAAAATAACGACGTTTAAGGCCACCAACCCGTAGCGGACAGCTTTTTTGGGCACCAGCTCCGCCGGCCGGAAAAACCGGCGCCAGCTACTTTTAAAAGTATGCGTTTTGACTTTTACGATATTGCTTTGGATGACATCCGGTATTGTACGAATATTATCTCCTGGTGAACGATACTTCGATTGAAAAACCTTATTATGTCTAAGCACTAGACTGGGTATGACGACAATAGGTTTAGCCTTTGAAGCCGTCAACCAACAATTATACCATGCAGCTTGGGCTGGCCACAGATGTCATGCCTGTTTCTCAAGTAGTCTTTAACTTTCTTTTTACTGGCTGCACAGTTGATGACAATAGAGCGCCGTATTAGCTTGCTGCTGCTGGGCGGTCTGGGAAAAGTAGGTTGTGCCATTGTCACCGGTCACAAAATACAACCAAGCGGTGGCGGCAGGATGGGCGACAGCCTCCAGGGCCTGATCGGTGACTGTACTTATCGGCATCGGCGGCAAGCCGGTATGAATCAATGTGTTGTATGGTGAATCGTATGTCAAACTCGGCGGCAAGCCATTAATAATCGACCCGTAATAAGCCGTAACATCGCTGCCCAGCGGCATGCCGATGCCTAGTCTTTTCAGAAAAACCTGGGCGACTTGAGTCTGATCGCCTGGCTTGGAGACCTCGCTTTCAACCATTGAAGCCAGAATAACTCCCTGGTAGGTAGTCAGTCCTTCCTGCGTAAAGGCCGCCTGGAGAGCCGGCGTCAAATGCTTACCCATTTCGGTTAATGATTCCTGAATTATAACTGACGGGTCAGTACTGGCAGCCTTCTGGAATGAGTCCGGATACAATAAGCCTTCCAGGCTGGCGCCAGGCGGTTTATCGGCCAGCGCCGGTAAATTATCATACTGGTCCGGCTGCAGGGCTGAGTTAACGGATGCCGGTGAAAAACCGTCATTGATCAGGGTCGCTTTAACCTGGTCCAAACGCTGCCCGGGAATAATTGTTACAAGCTTGGTAGCTACCTTACCCTTTGCTAAGATGCTGACTATCGATTGCGTAGTTTGATTGGAAGCCAATGCGTAGGTGCCAGCTTCCAGGTCAGTATTTACTGCAGTTGTCCGCACGTACCACTCAAACGCCCAACTGCTACGGATAAGGTTATCGTTATGCAGCAGGTCGGCTATCTGGTCGACTGACATGCCGTTGGTGATATTTACTATTTTGCTTTGCGGCTGATTATTAACAGCTTTCAAGTCATCATTAAACCGGTGACGGACAATGATAATGGCTAGTATCAGAATGATGACAATAACTGAACAGATCATTAGGAACAGCTCCAGCCGTTGTCGGCGGCTTCTTTTGGTATAACGGTATTTCATGATGGTCCTATTTTAAGCTGATGCAGGAAATCATCCAAAATATATGTCGCCGCCAGAGCATCGATATCAGCCTTGGAGTACGGTTTACCCCGGGAAGAAAGCTCCGCTTCGGCTTGTTTGCTGGTCACAGCCTCGTCCTGTTTATATACCGGGATAGCAAAGTTCTTCTCCAACAAGTCAATAAAGTCTAAGGTATAGCGCGTTTGGTCAGTTTCCTGATGGTTTAATCCTCGCGGTACACCGACCACCAGGCCGACAGCATCATGCTGCTCAATAAGCTGGCTTAGCTGCTCAAAAATTGTCTCAGTATTTAGAATAACAGATAGGGGTTGAGGCAGCCGGCTATCACTATGAGCGATTGCCACGCCGATCCGCTGTTTACCGATATCCAGCGCCAGATAGGTTTTATTGGCCTTCGGACTTGCCATTCACGAGCTCTTTTTTATATCAATTGTAATCTTACTGGCGTTTTTGGGGGCAGTACTAACCCAGAACGGACTGTAATGGACATTCACGCTTGTGACGCCGGGATTAGCGCCGATAATAGTTCTGACCTCACCGGCCTTTTTCCCTTCAATTTGTTTCTTTAAGTTGGCCAGATTAAATTTAGGCCCGATCGTAGCCGTTTCCGGGAAAGTGGCCTGGGCAGTGGTGGCCGCTTGGTTAACGATCGTGAAGTTCAAATTAGTCAGACCATAATTAATAATCGACTGATTGGCGGTATTAATTTGTTTGTTAATGGCACTATCGACGATTGTAGCCAAATAACTGCTTTTAACACCGAACATTGAGTAGGTGGTAGCCTCGGTAACAGTAACCGAAGTAGCCTGGTCGCCGACATTGGCGCTTGTTGTAATAGTTGGTTGACCAGCTACGAATGAACCTGGGATAGTTAACAATTCGGCTTGTTGCAAACTGGTAGTAAGCGCTGATTTTATTGAAGAAGTATCGACTGAGCTTAATTGTTTTTCGGCATTATTAATGTCGGTCTGTGATACTACTTGGACGATATTGTCGGTACCGCCGCTGGCTGAGCCAGTAGCGGAGACGTCACTACGCCCGTTAACTTTAAAAGTACCACCTTGAATGTTGTATGCTGTTCCAGGATTTAGGGCAGCTATTTGGGTTGGGGCTGCTGAATATTCGAAACAATTATCAGCCTGGCTATATTTACCACCCTTAAATGTAGTAGTTTGTTGAGTAATATAAGTATACCCATTCGCCGTAACTCCCGTACCTGCGGCGACAGGATTTGGCGCCTGTGTGGGTATAATTAAGCTTCCACAATTTTCATAGGCTGTCATTGAAATGCTGCCATTAGCACTATTACCAGTATTCTTTTGTCCGGTTGTTGTCACCGATTGGGAAGTTGTTTTTGATGTTTGTTGGATCTGGGCCGGGACGGTCGAAGTACCGGTATTAACTGCGGTGGCCGTGGAATCAAGCGTTAGCGTAAAAGTATTATTTAGGCTGCTGGTCTTGGTATAAATGGTAACTGTCGCCTTGGGGAGAATCGAGTTGGCCAGTATAAAGCCGACCACCAGCACAATAATCAGCAGGAAACCAAGGATCAGCCGCACCCGGAATTTCTCAAAATTAGGTACTTTCAGTTTTTTATCGGGTTTCTCGGACTTGGCTTCTTTTTCTTTATCTTCATCAGCCTCTTCTTCATCGCTATTGTCAATTTCGATCGCGGCATCTTCCGGAGCTGCTCTCGGAATTGGCAGGGGCGCCAGTTCCGGCATAATTTTTTTAGCTTCTTCAACCGGTTCTTTATCAGACAACCCGGCTAATACACCAATCGGCTGGTCGGCAGCCGACTTGGTATCAAAATCTTTGGCATCGTCTTCGCTGGCGTCAATATAATCATGACCCGTTGATCCCAAGTCTTCTTCCATACCTTCGGGTATTGCCGGTTTCGATTGCAGGGTCCTGGCGACATGCAATCCGGCTAAGCCGGCTAATGGCAGTAAACTGGTCTCAGAAGTAATTAAGACTACTTGTTTTTTGGCCGAGTCGGCAGCTTTTTTTAGTAATTTCATATTGACCGAACTCTGCAGCATAGTGGCACGCTTGGGCAATACTACGGCCACTAACTTGGATTCAGACGAGCTGACTTTATCGATAATACTGGTTATCTCATCGTCAATGTCAATATAGACAGTGTCTTTTTGGGATGGTTTCATATCTTTAACATCCTGTCCAGTTTCTCGCGGATGGAATCAGTCGGGGCATTACCGGCTTGTTGCAGAGTGTCAATACCGACTCTCAGCAACCCCATAGCCGTAATGAAAGTGTGGTCGGTAACATGGCCGGTTTTGTCAACAATGCCGACTACCTGGTCGGGTTGGATATGCTTGACAATCGGCTTTTTGGTAAACGGCAGTTCTTTATGCCACTGGGATTCCTGGAGTTCATCCATCAGCATATCCAGGCTGGAGCCGCCGCCGCATAACAAAATGTGGTTGGGCAGGTGGTCGAGCCGGTTGAATTCGCCCAGCGCCAGTTCGACGCCGTCAATCCAGACGTCAAGAGTTTTTTGCAGGGCTTTCTCAACTTCCGGAATTTTACTCTGCGGCAAGTGATTCATGCCAAGGTCAAGCTTGTAATCTTCGGCTTGCCCAAACTCGACACCCAGATCCCGTTCAACCGAACGGGTATAGGCGCGGCCGCCGATACCGAACATTTTGGTGCCTTGGACGCCGCCTTCGTCAATTACCGCGATATCCGTCGTACCGCCGCCGACATCCATCAGTATGGCGCTCATCGTGGCGTTAGGATCATTACCGATAACCGAGCGGGCCACGGCAAACGGTTCAGCGGCGATAGCCAGCAAATCAAGATCAAGTTCGTTGGCGGTTTTCTCCAGTGCGCCGAGATGAATCAGCGGCGCATAAGCCGTATAGAGCTGGACCAGCACCTCTTTGCCCTGGAAACCGATCGGGTTAGTGACTTTATAACTGTCAATATCAATACTGACGATAGCGCTGTTGACCAGCCGGACGCCAATATCTTTGCCGCCCAGTTCAATCATTACCTGCTGCTTGGCTGCCGCTTCGGCTCTTTCCTGGACGATATGAATAATACGTTCGACTTCGGCGATATCCATCGGTTTTTCGGAAACCTTGCGTCTGAAACGGACCGTGGTGGTTGTGCCCTTGACCAGTTCGCCGGCAATGCCGATGATCGCCGGACGGGCTGATACGCCGGCCTCAGTCTCAGCCTGATTGAGAGCTTTGTCGCAGTTTTCAACCACGCTGGCGATATCCGAAATCGCCCCGGCCTGCATGTCGCTCAAAGACTGGTGGGAGCGTCCGACACCGATAATTTCAGCTTTGTCATTATCAACAATCTTGGCAATCAGCGCCTTGATAAATTCAGTGCCGATATCGAGCGCCACAATATACTGGTTCTTGTCCGATTTATTCTTGGAACGGATAGTATGTAACCCTTTATTGGCATTGGAAGCGGCTTGTCGGGCTCCTTTGGCAGTTTTATCGGCCAAAGATTTACCCATTTTTTTAAATTTGGGAAGCATAATCCCTATGATTATAACACGCCCTACCCCCTAGAATCACTGCAGGATGGCTTTAATCCGGCGGACGCCGGCGGACGAACTTTCCTCTTTGATTATTTTAAACTGTTTACCGCCTTCGGCTAACTGGCCGGTATGTTCGACGTGCGGACCGCCGCATATCTCGCGTGAAAAATACTCGCCGCTGGGATCGCCGATGGTATAGACTTTAACCATTTCGCCGTAACGGTCGCCGAACGCCCCGGCCACACCGCTAGTCAGCGCCTGGGAGGTATTTTCCTCTTTCCAGCTGACAGGCAGATCTTTTCTAATTTGCTCATTAACTATTTCCTCAACCTGGCGGATTTGTTCCGGGGTCATTTTTTCGCCGTGAGAAAAATCAAAGCGCAACCGCTCAGCGGTAATATTACTGCCCCGCTGGACAACGTGGTCGCCAAGGACATTTTTCAGCGCCCGGTGCATTAGATGAGTGGCCGTATGGTACTTGGTCGTAATTTCCGATTGGTCGGCTAGCCCTCCCTTAAATTCGCCTTTGGTGGCCGAACGGGAGCGCTCTTTTTGCAATTCCATCAATTCATCAAACTTTTGCCGCCAGTCCGGATCCAGCTCAACGTTAGCCGTAAAAGCCTCTTCGACGCTCAGCTCAACCGGGAAACCGTAGGTATCATACAGCCGGAAAATTGTTTCACCGCTCAGCTTTTGGCCGGCCAATTTACTAAACTCCCGGACACCGGCCCGCAGTGTCTTGCGGAACAAATTCTCCTCATGATCGATAATATCAATTACCGGCTGCTCAACCTCGGCCACTTCGGGCATATCCTCCCGGTACATATCGGTAATTACCGGCACGATTGATTTAGCCAGATCCTGTTCTATGCCAAGTTCAAAGGCAAACCGGACTGCCCGGCGGATTAACCGTCTCATGACGTAGCCTTGCTCCTTATTGCTGGGGACAACCTGGTCAATGGCCAGGAAAGTCGCCCCTCTGAGATGATCGGCAACGACGCGCATTGAACTGGTATGCGAGTCGTAATTCTTGCCGGAGATTTCTGCCAGTTTCTCAATGACCGGCCAAAGCAAACTGCCCCTGTACATATCCGGCGAATCAATTACCGCGGCCGCCAGACGCTCCAGCCCGCCGCCGTAATCAACGTTCTTCTTAGGCAGTTTATCGAAACCGGCAGCAGTTTTTAAATACTCCATAAAGACCGAGTTGCCGATTTCGGCATAGCGCCCGCAGTCACAATTAGGATGGCATAATTCACCGTATTTTTTATCATGAACGACATACGGGAATAGATAGAACACTTCGCTGTCCGGTCCGCCCGGTTCGCCGGCCGGCATTAAGTCGGCCCGGCCAGCCCGGCACCACCAGTTCTTATCACCGTAAAAGAAAATCCGGCCGGCTTGTTCACCCACCCGGTAACCTTCTTCTGAACTGCCGATATCTACTTGTTTAGCCTCAATCCCGACACCCTTAAATATTTCTTCCCAGATAGCCGCGCTTTCATTATCTTTTGGGATATTCTGGGCCTGGTTGCCGATAAAACAGCTGACATAAATCCGCTGGGGATCCAGACCGATTACTTTAGTAAAGAATTCAAATATCGACGGCAGCTGATCCTGTTTAAAATAATCCCCGAGACTCCAATTGCCGAGCATTTCAAAAAAGGTCGTGTGATGGTTGTCACCGACTTCTTCAATATCCTGGGCCCGTAAGCATATTTGGCTATCCACCAACCGAACACCAGCAGGATGCTCCTGGCCCAGCAAGTAAGGAATCAGCGGCTGCATGCCGCTGCTGGTAAACAAGGTCGTCGGGTCATTCTGGGGGACCAGCAGGGCCCTCGGGATTTGGACGTGGTTTCTAGCCTTAAAAAAATCGATATAGGCTTGCCGGATTTCTTGCGCTGTCATCAGAATCTATTGTAACAAAGGCACACTTTTTAATTAACTATCTTTTTAGCATCACGGCAAAGGCTTCCGGCGGAATATCAACCTTGCCGAAACGTTTCAGCCGTTCCTTACCGCGCTTTTGTTTGGTCAGCAGTTTTATTCTTCTTGACACATCGCCGCCGTACAGCGAACCGGTCACGTCTTTGCGGTAAGCACTGATATCACCGCGGGCAATAAATTTACTGTTAATGGCTGCCTGTAAGCTGACCTGGAATTGTTGCCTGGGAATTACCTTCTTAAGTTTGTCAATGACTTGCCGGCCAACCGCGACTGCCTCGCTGCGGTGGACAATCATGCTCAGCACATCCAAGCGGTCGCCAGCCACGTAAAAGTCCAGCCTTACCAGTTCTTCCTGGCGGTAATCGTCAAGTTCGTAATTAAATGATCCGTAGCCGCTGGTTAAGCTTTTTAGTTGGTCATAGAAATCAGTCAGCATATTGGCTAGTGGCGCGGTAAAGGTTATAACGCTCAGTTTGTCGTCGACATAGCTTAAGCTGCCGTGCTGCCCGCGCTTACTGGCGACCAGTTCCATGATGCTGCCGACATAGCTTTTAGGGCAGACAATTTCACCTTTAATCCATGGCTCCTTAATCGCCGTCACTTTGCTTTGATCGGGCATATCGGCTGCCGATTGAATTATAATTTCCTCGCCGCTAGTGAGCTGTACCCGGTAATCGGTTGACGGATTGGTAACCACCAGCGCTAAATCATATTCCCGCTCCAGCCGTTCACGGATAATCTCCAGATGCAGCAGTCCCAGAAAGCCAATCCTGAAACCATGGCCCAGCATTGGTGAACTTTCCGGTGTGAACTGGATGGCTGAATCACTGAGGCTTAAGCGTTCCAGGCTGTCTTTCAGCGTCTGATACTGTTCATGGCTATCCGGAAAGAAGCCGGCGTAAACAAACGGTTTAACGTCCCGGTAACCCGGCAAAGCCACAACTGACTCCTCGCTGGTTAGCGTTAAAGTATCGCCGACACTAGCTTCCCTGGCTGATTTAAAATTAGTCACGATGTAGCCGATTTCCCCGGCCACTAATCCCGCGGCCGGACACAATTGCGGCACTAACCGGCCGATTTCCAGCACTTGAGTCTGGCTGCCCGCCGACAGCAAACGGACATGATCATGATGTTGGATACTGCCATCAACCAGCCGTAGATACAGAATAACACCCCTGTAATCATCATAATAACTGTCAAAAACCAACGCCCTAGCCGGCGAACGGCTATCGCCCCGCGGGCTGGGTATATCGGTAATCACTCTTTCCAGAACGGCTTCGATACCTTGGCCGGTTTTAGCGCTGACGGGCAATACCGATGACCGATCGCATCCCAGCAGGCTGACAATTTCAGCCGTGACCGAAGCCTCGTCGGCGGCCGGCAGATCAATCTTATTAAGCACCGGAATAATGGTCAGATCGGCGGCTAAGGCTAAGTAAACATTGGCCAACGTCTGGGCCTGGATACCCTGCGAAGCATCAACCAGCAGCAGTGCCCCTTCACAGGCCGCCAAGCTCCGAGAAACTTCATACGAGAAATCGACATGGCCCGGCGTATCGATCAGATTAAGCTCGTAGCCATGATAGTTCATAGTAACCGGCGCTAATTTAATGGTTATACCTTTTTCGCGCTCTAAGTCCATCTGGTCCAGCATCTGTTCTTTCATCAGGCGATGCTCAACCGTACCGGTAATTTCCAACAGACGGTCGGCCAGGGTTGATTTACCATGGTCAATATGGGCAATAATACAAAAATTACGGATTTTAGTCTGATCCATGACCTGCATTATAACAGTGGTCGGGCTAGTAACCGAAACGAATTGGTTTTAAGGCAATTTTTTTAAGCTTAGCCAGGATTGACTTAGCTTCTTCGAGTCCGAATAACACCGACATCGTCAGGTAGACTAATCCAGTCACACCGGCAATCAGCGATAATTTACTGCCCAGAGCAATTACGCCACGGTCTTTCAGCTCTAACGGGAACAACTGGACCATAATAAAGCCAGCCACCACGCTGAAACCGGTTACTGAAATTATTTTGACCAGGCCATATAAGAATTTCAGGTCAAGTAATTTATGGTCACGTTTCACCATAATAATAGACAGCGTGAAGACTTCCAGCATGGCCGACAATGATTGGCTGATCGCCAGTCCGCTGACACCGTAGCCGTGAGGCGCCGGCCGGGCCAGAAAAGTCACCAAGGTAATGTTAATGATAATGATAATGACTGATACGCATAACGGCGTAATGGTGTCTTTATGGGAGTAAAACCAGCGCGAGATAATCGTATAGAGCACCGCGAAGAAAATAAAGACCGTCAAGAAACCGAAAATGGTGGCAATATTATTGCTGGCGTTGGTAAAAATTATCCGGGCCAGGTACCCCCGGGTATAGAAGCATATTACCGCTACCGGCATAGCTACCCAGATCATTGCCCGGACAACCTGTAAAAATTCCTTACGGAACAAATCCGGCCGGCCCTGCGACAGGCGGTTGTTCATTTGCGGAAAGGCAGCTGTGCTGATCGCCGTACCGATCAGAAAGGTCGGTGCTGTGGCCAGGACATAGGCGTTGGCATAAAAACTTATATTGCCGGTTCCCAGCCGGCGGGCAAAGTGGGTTTCAACAATACTCTCAACCTGATCAATACCCTGGTCAAGCGAGCGTGGGGGTAACTGGCGGAGAACCGTTTTAAAATCTGCACTCCGCCAAAGAATTTTTGGCGACCAGTGAAAGTTAGTTCCGAACAGGCCGGTGCAAACGACAGCCAGTTGCAGCACGGCGCCGCACAGGGCGCCGATACCTAGCCCGATAATTCCGATGTTATGCCTAAAGATGAAGATACTGGCGATAATCAAGGCGTTATAGAACATTGGCGCCAGGGCATAAAAGAAAAACCGGCCGAGCGCCTGTTGGGTAGCGGTCAGAACACCGGATATGGTAAATAAAAGCGGGTTAAAGGCCAGAAAACGCATGATTGTGACAGTATTGTGCAGTTGCTGAGGCGTTAAGTTAGGCGAAATAATGTAGTGCACCATCGGTTCGGCAAAAATGAAAATCAATACGCCGACAACGAACATGACCATTACCAGTAAGTTAAGCAGGCTGGTTGAAATTTCCCACATTCCCCGCTTATCACCCTTGTGCAGACGATCGGCTAAGACCGGCATGAAGGCTACGCCCAGTGCTCCGGCGGCCAAGGTAAAGAAGAAAAAGTCCGGAATATTAAACGCCGCGAAGTAAGAGTCGGTACTGCCGGGACCGGTCAGCGGAAAGTTACCATTAACCAGTTTGGTCCTTAAGAAACCAAGCCCCTGACCAAGCATAGCGCTACCGACCAGCAGAGTGGCAATATTCGTAAGACCGGGGTGTGTTCTTTTCTTCGTTGTTGGATTCATTTAAATAAGACTTACTCCAAGTATAAAACAGCCATGACTACTATGTCACTTTAAAATTACACGAAAAATAAACTCATTCAAACAATCAGGCCGCCGCCGACACAGTGGTTATCAGCTTCATAGATCACCGCTGATTGACCAGCCGTAACAGCCCTGACATCTTCTGCCAAAGTCAGCCTCAACCGGTTGCGTGACAATTTCCGCATCCCGGTAATAGCTACCGGCGCCGAACGGTAGCGGACACAGACTTCGTGGCGGCTGGTTCCATCAGGCGGGCCGTTAATCCAGTGGATGTCGCCCAGGTCGATCGAGTGCCGCCATAACTGTTCATCCTGCAAGTCAGTCGTAACAAAAATCTTATTCCGCATAATATCTTTACCGGTGACATAGTAAGGCAAACCGCCGCCGACATGCAGACCATGGCGTTGGCCAATAGTATATAAAATTGCCCCGTCATGCGTACCGACCAGTTTGCCGTTTTGATCGATAATTGGTCCCGTGGTTTGGGGGCCGAGTTCGGCTACCAGGAATTCGGCAATCGGAATCTCGCCGATAAAGCATATCCCCTGGCTGTCTTTTTTGTCCGCCGTGGCCAAATTTAAATGCTTGGCGATAGACCGGATTTGCGGTTTGGTGTAGGTACCCAGCGGCATAATCGTCTGGCTCAGGGCTTTGGCGCTCACCCGGTACAAAAAATACGTCTGATCCTTATTGCTGTCTTGGGCCCTAAACAACTTACCGCCAACCAGCCGGGCGTAATGTCCGGTGGCAATCATATCAGCACCGTCATCAAGAGCAGTCTGTAAAAACAATTTAAATTTTATTTCCTGGTTGCATAAAACATCCGGATTAGGAGTACGGCCGGCCCGGTACTCTTCAAGCATAACTGCCACCACCTGCTGGCGGTACTGTAACTCAAAATCATAAACTTTAAAGGGTATATCCAATTGCACGGCCACTCTTTTGGCATCCTGAAAATCTGTTTTCCAGGAACAGCTGTAGCCGGCTACACTAGCAGTCCAATTCTTCATATACACACCTGTCACACTGTAACCTTGTTGCTTGAGCAGGGCGGCGGTAACCGAGCTGTCAACGCCGCCGGACATACCGACATATACTTTTTTAGTCATAATCTGATAATAATAGCAAATTAAACAGCTTACTGATAGCGCATTTGTTCATCACTGCGCTCAATCCGGCGCCGCAGACTGAACAGTTCATAACGTTGTCCGAGCCAAAATGAAATCAGCAGCAGCGGCAACATGACAACCGCCGGCCACCAAATTACTTTGGTAACTGTTTGGACCGGTGACGTGGTTGTCGCTAATTGGGTTTTCGTGCCGTTGGCTAGACCGACTAATTGCAGAAAGGCCGTTTCACCGTTCTTGTCTGTCGCTTGGATTGTAATAGTATAGGTGCCGGCATCCTTATAAGTATGGGTAAGCGTGACATTCCCCTGGCTGGCTTCGCTAAGCAGCTGCCGCTGGCCGCCGTCACCCCAATCTATACTCAGCGCGTAGGGCGTCGTACCGCCGTTAATAATTATCGGCCAGCTGATTTGTTGATTCGGATTGGCCCCCTGCTTGGCATATATGCTGGTCAGCGACAAACTTATGCCGAAGGCGGCCAATTGCGGGTTATTGTAGCTGACAGTTACGGAGTTGGATACCGGACCAGCCTGGCCGAGGTTGTCATAGTCGTCAGCCGTCAGCACATTCTGGTTATAAAAAAGTGTTACTTGCAGCGAAAAGCTGCCACCGGCGCACATTGTCGAACCAATAAAGGTGTTATTCGAAAATACTTTTATCAACAAACCATTCAGACAGAGGCCGGCAACGGTAATCGGTTGAGACGTAAAGGTTTGTCCGTTAGTCGGTGTTGTTATCGTGGCTGGTTGGCTCGGCGGCGGACCAGAGACAGTACCCTCCAGGCCGATTGAGCCGTTTTGGGGGTTTTGCGGCGCAGTCGCCGCTGCAGCCAAAGCACCAGAAGATAAGATTAATATTATACCTAGTAAAATACCAGCAATATAGCGACAGATTTTACTGCCGAAGAGTTTTTTCCATAACAGATCATAAAAGACTTTTGAACGTGTGCGCACAACTAACCTAAAGTATAGCACCTAAAAGCATAGGCACTTTTTCCCTAGCCGCAAAAAACATTTGTACCTTGGTGTAATTAAGACCGGAATCGGATTTTATGAATCAGCCAGGACACGGCGTATAGCACTGCACCCAGTACCACCAAAACGATGATCAAGAACCAGTACGGCAAGTACCAGAAAGTCGTGGTTGCCAGGATCTGCTGTGTCGGGTTGCCGTTCAAGCCGTAATAGACAGCCAATTCGGCGGTGTAACGGCCAGGCCCCAGTTTCGGGTTCTCACAGACAATCTGACTGGACTTCATCCCATTCGGGCCGGTAATTTGCTTACTTCCAACCTTAATACAGGCTTCAAAGCGCCTGGTTTGGCCAATTAGGGCCAGCGAATCATTGGGGTTTGCGCTGGTAATTTCGCGGACTACTTTGCCATGGAAATTCTTAAGCAGAATGCTGCCGGATGGTTGTTCGGCAACATTGCCTTCATTGTCCAGTAAATAGGCTAACTCTTTCGGCTCCGACGTAAAGAACCAATTTATAAATTGTCCGGTTTGGTCATCGGCGCTAGGCACAAATGCGCCATACTGGACAAGACGCATCTGTTCGGTTGTCTTGCCGGGGACAGTCACAAAGATTAAGCTGGCACTCGATGCGGCCACGCCGAGATTGCCCTTGCCGCTAATACTTTGGGCGGCATATTCAACCGCGCTGTAGTAACTGCCTGCCCCCTGGTTAGCCGGTATGACGATGGTAAAAGGAATACTTGTGGATGATGAGGCGGCAACAGTCACAGTCTTGGGGATAGTAATAAATGGCTTGATTGACCAGGCTGTTTGCGGGGCGTTGGGCGCAATTATCAGTACCGGAGCACCGCTTTTATTGGCGGCCTTAAAATCAACAATCTTAACGACTACTGTCAAAGCCTGGGTTGAGCTCAGATCAGACAGATAAAGCGTGCCTGACTGCTGTTGGCCGGCATTAATCGTGAAGTCTTCCCTGGGGGTGATACCAAGCCCGTTAGATTGGGCGCTGGCGGTTAATGGTAAGAGCGTCAGCAATAACAGAATGGTGCTCATTACTCCGGTAATCAGAAGTTTTGCTAGTTGGAATGGACGCTTGGGGTAACTATTACGGAACATTATACAAAATTCTATCATTTTAGAAGCTTGCCGTACAGATATATGTTAGTGTCGTGTCGTAAATGCCGACGGTTTGTGACGAGGATATATTAACAATGTAGCTGACAGTCAGTTTCGCCAGATTTGTCGGACCAGGCGAATAAGCAACTAAATCGCCGGAGTTAAACTGGTACTCGTTGGACACGTCATAGGCTGTAGCCAGCATGGTTGAGCCGCCGGCCGGATCATTGCCGATTACCGGGTTGGTATTAGCCCGGAGATTGAGGCCGAATTGCGAAGTGCCGATAGTATTTGCCGTTTGCGAAGCAAGATTTTTGATAACGTAACTACCCGAGGTCATGGTTGTACCGTTGACTGTTATAACAACACCCGAATTAGCATTGGTACCGACTTCCATCATTGATGTCGCGGCCGAAGTTTTAAGTGAGCTGAAATCCCCGAATTGGATAAAATAGCCGCTGGCGGTTGAACAGTTACCGGGAATAGTCAGTCCGGCACAAAAGTCAAGAATCGGCGGCACCACGGTATTGATACTCACTCCCGTGGAAGTGGCTGATGCTACCGCGCCATAATCCGTATAGGGGCCTGTCCCGTCAAATGTGGGGAAAGTCGAGATACGGACAAAAAAAGTTTGCACCGGATTTGACGGATTAGCCATATTGCTAAAAATATACTGTACCTGTTCGGAGTGGCCCGGAGCCGGCGGACGCTCCAAAAGTATCATATTGCTATCCTGCTGATAGATTACAAAGCCCGTTTCGCCGCTTTGCTCTGCTAAAACGCCATTCGAGGCGTCAAGACCGGCCGGCGAATCGCAGGGTTCAATTACCAGCGGCATGGTACAAAACAAAAAACTGATCGAGCCAACATTGGTATTATCAGGCAGCGTAAACGTAAAAGCATAGTCATTAACTGCCGATGGTACCGGACTACTGATCTCCAGGCTGCGGAAGTTTAATGCGGCGGCCCGGACTAACACCGGTGATGACAGGCTGATACCAATCATTACCGCCAGCAAACATTCTGCAAATGCATATTTTATCTTAGGCATTACTTAATACTTTACTATGCTTTAGTGAATGTTTTGAAGAACTAATAGGTTGGAACAGCAATATAGGTGATTGTAGTGGTATAGATACCGGCCGGCGTAGCGTAGGCGATGTTAGCCATATATCGGACTGAACCGGTATCGCAGATAATGATGCCGGTTGATGACGAAATAATTTTAGGATTTGTGACGCTGGAAGTATCAAAAGCAAAATAGGCCGTACCCCCGGACGTAATCGTTCCGGCACCCTGGGAATAGTTAACCGGCGAAGAGCTGGGAGCTAAGTAGGCAAAACTGTAACCGCTGCCAGATTCGGTATCGCTGCTATCAAGCGCCAGGCCGAATTGGGGAATACCTGGGGTACTATTGGCAGCCGTCGTACCGATAGCGGTAATGTTGTTGGTGCCGTTAGCCAGCGTTTTGCCGGAATATTCAATAACCAGCCCGTGCGTAGCATTAGTGCTAACCCGGAAGTAAGAGTGGGCGGAATAGGTAATAAGCGGACTCAAAACGCCATTGCTATCGCCAAGGGTCAGCGCTCCGGTATCGCCAAAGGGAGAACAATTACCAGCTGGCGAGGTAACAGTCGTGCCGACTGAGAAAGCCAACTCTTCCTGGACTTTAGCCGTAATATTTACTTGTGTGGCAGTCGAGCTGGCTACCGTACCCTGATCTACCGGAGTTGAAAAGGCATTATCAGAATATAGTGTAATCCTAACAAAAAATGTAGAGTTATCGGTTGTCGGGTTAGTAATATAATCTGTTGAAAGTCCGCCGAATGATATTGCCACCGCCGTTGATATATTTGTCTCGTCCCCCGGCGTTGTTCGGCTAACTTTAATGTCGCTAGTAGACGCGCTGCTTATAACAAATGGCGAACCGCCGGTGTCAGTCCAGCCGGTTTGAGATTGTACAGCAAGAACAGTGCTGGCGTTTAAGCCGGTCGGCGCGATGCAGGATGTGCCCGCTAAAGGAGTCGTGCAGTACAGAAAATCAATCGAACCGATATTTCCGGTTTGGGGCAAAATAAATGAGAACGTTTCGCCGGTCTCAGCTCCGTTACCGCCGCTGCCGGCAGCAGCCGGATTACCAGCCATGTCAGTAGTGATCGTACCATTGGCGGAGCTAGTAACCGACAAACTTCGCTGAATAAGTGCAGCCGGATAGGCGCTGACAAGCTGGACAGGTAAAAATTCCGTGGCAATCATAGCCACAAAAAATATGCCAATAAAACCGTACACCGCACGGACAATATTAGGAAATGATTTTTTCATCTAGTTTATATAGTTTTTATTTTTTTACTACAAATTAGTTGTAGCATAAGCATCAAGCTTGTACAATAAGTTATCCACAGCCAGCACTATTTAGCAATTAAAATGTCGGTACCGCCACAACGTCTACGTAGCCGGCCGTATTGGATATGTTACCGTACATCCCGGCCGGAGTTAGTGATGAAATGTTCTCTATAATTGACATCGTATATTGTGTTTCACCGGAGCTTGAATTACTGTAAGCAATGTTTGTGCCGGGCACAAACATAAACTCGTTCTGATAATTATAATTAGGCTCGACTGCGCCGAAACTGAACGGCGGAGAACCGGCTGGTAACTGCAGCGGAACAGCCCCAATCGACGGGCTGGTATTAGCGGTAAGGTTAACGCCAAATTGTTCCGTTCCCGGAAATGAATACGTCGGCGTCGTCAGGGGATTAAGGGGATGACCGCCCGGACCATCGGTCGGAGAACCGCCGGAAAGCATAACAATGTAACCGGTACTGAGGTAATTCTCAACAGTAAAAGTTGTTGACGCATACGACACCGCAGAAGTGCTTAAATAACCCAGGTCGAATACCCCGCCAACCACATTAACCGCCAGTTCCGGAGTGTCTGTTGTATTAAAACCGTTTTGGGCCTGATAAGCACTCCCCTTGCTGTTGCCAACACCAAGTTCGCCGATCGAAACTTGAGCCTGATAGCTGTTCGAAGTTGCCTGTAAGGCACTGCCGCTGCCGACAAAGACTTCATTAATCGAATAATTGGTCGACGTATACTGCGCCAGAACCGTCGGCGAAATAATGAACAGGCCGGCCAAAATAAAACTTAAGACCGCCAAAATATAGTGCCATTTTTTCATGGTAACTTAATTGTGCAATAAGCACAGTGAAAAAACAATCTGTTTACGCTTTTTCTTACTTCTTGTTATTATTAGTATTAAGTAAAGACTGGATGGGTATGATATGGAGCAAGGCGAGCCGGTAGAGGACAACGAGAACTCACTCGAAGGGTCCAGTACGGTTGTGGAATCCAGCGGCAATAACGCGGTACCGGTCAGTCAGCCGGAAAATACCTCGGTTGAGCCGGTAGCTCCCCAACCGGAACCAATTGCCTCGCCCCCTGCCTCGCCGGCGGCAGCGCCCAAGCACCATGCCTTTAATTTCTTGAGGCATCTGAATATCTTTTTACTGTGTTTCATTTTGGTTTTTATTATCGCCGTGGTTATCGCGATTGTGGCCATTACTAAAAACCGCAACTCCACTTCCACGTCAACGCCAAGCGCTTCAACTTTAACCCAAAGCCAATTGGAAAAAATTGTCAATAACAGCAATACGACTTCAGTCGGCAGCCCCAATCAGGTTCTTAATATTTCGGCCAGTACGATTTTTGGTGAACAGGTATTGATGCGCCAGGATCTGGATGTGGCAGGTAGTATCAAAATCGGCGGCAGTTTAGAATTACCGTCCCTCAGCGTACTTGGCACCGGTACGTTTGGGTTAATCCAAGCCGATAAATTAACGGTCTCCGGCGACAGCACCTTACAGGGTAATGTCAGTATCTCTCAGGCCTTGACTGTGGCCGGCACGACAAACTTCAGCGGCGCTGTTTCGGCCAACCAGTTGACAGTGCAATCACTGCAGCTTAACGGCGATATCGTTATCAATCACCATATTGATACCGGCGGCCTAACACCGGCACGAACACCCGGGAATGCCTTGGGCAACGGCGGCACGGTATCAGTTAACGGCTCGGACACGGCCGGCGCAATTACGATCGGTACCGGCAGCTCGCCGGCGCCAGGTTGTTTTGTCACTATCACTTTCGGCAAGGCTTTTAATAACACCCCAGACGTGGTTGTTACGCCGGTCGGAGTGGCAGCTAGCGGTATAGCATACTATATTACCAGATCGGCCACGGACTTTAGCATCTGCTCCAGCAGCACGCCGCCGGCTGGACAATCTTTCGGTTTCGATTACCTCGCAATTGATTAGCCAGCCAGGATAAACAAGTTATCAGACTTTAAAAAAGTTTAAATATCGAGAAAAACTGTTACCTGGTTGGCTTTAACATGCATAATGCCCCGGGCAATCCTGATACGCAGCGTATCATCAACAGTGTGGATTACTAGCTCGCACGGATTAAGCAGGGTAATAAAATTATGATGCCTGGGCAGGATGTCAAAAGGTCCGGTATTGTTAACGGCCGAGATACTCAGCGCGTCCCGGTCAAAGTAGGTCTGAAAAGGGGAATGGACTTTGACATGCAACTGTTCAACGGCTGACGGTTGGTTTAAAATAACCGTTTGATTAGAGCCGGGCCGGTCGGTCGGTAAAGTTGCCATAATTAAACAATAATCTCCTCGATACCTTTAAGCGTATCTTCAAGCAGAAAATGTTCGCCCTTGATACCGTTTAAGTCTTCCATGACGTACATGGACTGGGAAAAATAGTTCACTAACTTCTTGGCTTTGGCATAATCAGCCCGGTCCGCCGGACTCAACTCATTCTCGCCGATAATGGCAATTATGCCTCTTAACGATTCATACTTCTGTAAAAGCGCCTGAACCTGGACGCTTAAGACATAGTGCCGGTCGCCGACAATGTCTGCTGATAACAGCGAAGAGCTGGTGCTAACAAGGTCAACCGCCGGCCTGATGCCTTCTTCGGCGACTTTCCGGCTTAACACGATCGTGCTGTCCAGTTCGTGCTGGATCATTTGGACAGCCGGATCGCTAAGATCGTCAGCCGGCACGTAAATTGTTTCGATAGCGGTAATCGATCCCTTTTCGCTGGAGACTAAACGGTCCTGTAAATCTTTAACGTCACTAAACATGGTTGATCCATAACCTCCTTCGGCCGGTATCTGGTCAAGCGTCGTCGAGACCTCATTCTTTGCTTGGACGAAACGGTACATGTTATCAATGAAAAACAGAATATTCATTTGCTGATCATCACGGAAATATTCGGCCAGCGTCGCCGAAGCCAAACCGACCAAGTACCGCTGGACCGGATTTTCATTCATTTGGCCAAAGAACATACAAGTATTGCTAAGCAGATTCCGTTCTTTTAGCGTCATATACAGTTCATGACCTTCACGAATACGTTCTCCAATTCCCGTAAAGAAACTTAGCCCAGACCCGCTTTTAGCGACATTATGAATTAGTTCCATCATCAGCACCGTCTTGCCGACGCCGGCGCCGCCGATAATGCCGATCTTGCGGCCCTTAACAAACGGCGTGAAGAAATCAATTACTTTAATCCCTGTTTCCAGAATTTCCGGCTTTTGGACCGCAAACGAATCAATTTTAGTCGGCGGCTGGAAAATACTGCGCCGGACAATGTCGTTACCGGTCAGCGCCGGTTGGCCGTCAATGGGCTGGCCAAGCGCATTGAACATCCGGCCGATGGCTTTATCACCGAGCGCAATATCGATGGTGCGGCCGGTTGCCGTTACCGCCATTCCCTTTTGAATCGAATAGTCACCGGAAATGTTCAAACACTGGGCGATACCGCCGGTGCGGATGCTGTCAACTAATAATTCAGTGTGACTGGGATTGTTAACCATGACCAGTTCGTTGATAACCGGCGCCTGATCATCAAATGCCACGCTGACAATCAAATCCTGAATAGTTCTGATAACTCCTTGTTTCATCTGACCGGCACTTTCTTCAAGTTTACGATGATTTGTTTCAGCTGCTCATCGCGGATAGCCCGTTTGGTATGGTTGTATAACAATTTCGTGTCGGCCAGCGAAGAATCGGCCCGCTCATGGGCGACTGACATAGCCCGGAAACGGCTGGCGTACTGGGCCAGTTTCGAGTCAAATATAACTTGCCCCAGGGCGATCTGCAGCATCGACCGCTCGAGGTGAGCGACAACATCGAAGGCGTTCGGCTCAAAAATGTAGTTACTCTCGCTGATTACGTCCGTACCCGGCGTCACATGCTCGCTCAGTTCCCGGATCGCCGCCTGCAGTTCTATCCGCCGGATGTCTTGAGTCATCAACGAAATGTAAGTCTGATAGTAAACAGTGGTGCTCTTATACTGGCGGATCTCGCGGATCAACGGTTCAACATTAATATTTTGGTCTCTTTCGGGTAATTTGAAAAATTTCTTGTACAGTATGCCAGCTTGAGACAGCAGAATGGTGCCATGGTGACCGATGACAATAATATCCTGTTTCTTCCGGTTATATTGTTTTAACATCGTTGCGATCAGACGATTGTCAATGTCGCCGCTGAAACCGCCGGCTGACGATATGACGATAACCAGCTCTTTGTTAGTCATGACATCTTTACTTTCCCGACCGAAGCGGAACAGCTTGTCAACCCGGATCTGAATATATATATTCCACAGTTCATTAAAAAATTTCTGGGCTTGCATAACCTGATTTTTTATCTGCGCTACCCGCATACTGGCCAGGCTTTCAAAAGTATTTGTCAGCTGAACGATCATCTGCATGTTTTGCTCATCTTGGACAATATCTTTTAGCTGCCTCATTTGGTTGCCTCGCTGGCAGCCGGTTCCGCGGCGGTCGGTGCCGGTTTTGTCTTAACGGCAATCAGACAAAGGGATTTAAGCTTATCACGGACGATGCTAAAATCTTTTTCACTTTTGATTTCGTTAACTAAAGCCGGCGCATTCTTTTTCAACAGCGCAACATCAACTTGCTCATTGTTGCCAAGGTTAAGAATGACATCGAGCATCAGCTGTTGGCACAGTAAGTTATAGGTCTCTCCCGGCCGTTGGTTAAACATCGAGTACAGTAATTTGCCACGGATTAAATCCTGACGGGTTTGAAGGGCCAGTTCAGATCCGAAATGAGCATATTCGGAAGCTTGTTCATAGACCGCGAGAGACTGCTGGACCAATTGGTTTTGTTTCTTTTGGCGGCTGTTCTGGCCGCGGCCGCCGACGCGGGTGACACTTAAACCGACATTGATTGCCGGACGGACGGTATCGCGGAAGACTTTCATGTCCAATATCCACTGGCCGTCAGTAATTGACATCACGTTCGTCGGCAAATAAGCGGTAATGTCGCCGGCTGGCGTCAACACCAGCGGTATGGCCGTCAGAGAATTGTGATTATCGGCCAGTTTGCCGGCCCGCTCCAATAAACTGGAGTGCGCATAGAACATATCGCCGGGATACGAGTCACGGCCGGGACTGGCTCCGGAAAGTAAGGAAATTTCACGGTACACCTGGGCATGGCTGGTCAAATCATCGTAGATGACCAACACGTCACGGTTGCACTGCTGCCACAAGTACTCACCCAAGGCACAACCGACATACGGCGCCAAGTAGCTTATGGTTAATGATTCGGCCATAGTTGACACGACGACAATCGAGTTTTTCATCGCGTTGTTGACTTGTAACTGATCAATCAACGTATCGGCGTCAGTACGCCGCTTGGCAATCAGTACATAAATAACGACTACATCCGTGCTGCGCTGGTTGATGGCCAGTTGCGTCGCCAGCGTACTCTTACCCGACTTGCTGTCGCCGAGAATGGCGATCCTTTGGCCGCGGACTAACGGGAATAAGACATCAACCAAACCGATACCGGTTTCAAGCTGGTTATCAAGAATTTCGCGTTTATAAAGCATCGGCGCGGCGGCAAAAATCGGCCAGACGGTGTCGGCAGCAATCGGCCCCTTGCCATCAAGCGGATCGCCGGTTACCGAAACTACCCGGCCGATATAATCTTTGCCTACTTTCGTGACCAGCGAATCATGCTGTTCAACCACAACCATGCCGGTAGAAAGTTCCGTTGAACCCAAATGCAGGACAATCACGTGGTCTTCCAGAATCCGGTGTACAAAGCCCTTGCTGCCGTCTTCAAACATTACCAGGGCTCTTAAATTTATCGGTTGCAAGCCCTTAACCCTGATTAAAAAATGATCAACGGCGATAATTTCACCGACCGACCGGCCGGCAGCGACAAGTTTCTCAAAATGACGGCTGTTGCTCATAATTAAATCCGGTTAGCCTATTGGCCCTTCAAGGCGCTAATTAATTGATCGCGTTGGTCGATAAAATGGCGGCGCAAGGAAAAATCATACTGTTTACTGGGCGTGCGGATAATACAGCCGGCCGCGATTCTTGGTTCCAGGCCGATTTTCAGCAGCAAATAGGGGTGGATATTAGTCCGCAGCCAGATAATTATCTTAACCGTAAAAGCCGCGGTCGGGTCGGTAGCAAAACTTATATGCAGGACCGGCGCATTTTGTTTAACGGATAGCAGGAAAGCCGCGGCAGCCCGGCGGTCGGCTGTCTGCAACAGATTAAAATGATTCATGGCTACGAATTCGTCAAGTAAACGGCTGGTCCGGGGAAGTTTCATGCTGCTGCCCGGAGTCCGGATTGCCGCCTGCATCAAAAAATCATCCAGTCCTTCGACTTCCCTTATCAGACGGCTAACGTCTGCTGTGCCAACCACTTGGACGGGGAGTTGAATCTGGGCATTGGACTCACCGTTAGGAGCCATGAATAATATCCTCAATAATCGATTTTTTGTTAGTTTCCAGATCGCTCAAGATAAATTCCAGCTGGTCGCTCAGGTCAATTTGATTGCCGATAGCCGCCAGAACATAGTGATTGATAATTTCAGCCATATTGTCCTCAAACTGCCGGATCAGACGGGCTTTTTCGTCAATGAATTCTTTCTGGACCTGCACGCTCAGGGTCCGCCGCTGTTCATCAACAGCGGCGTTGGTCTTCTGGATCGAATCCATGGCCAGCTGCTTGGCGTCATTGATGGACTGCTCATATTTGGCAAATTCTTCTTGCAGCTTCCGGGTAATTTCCTGCTTCATGTAATCGTTAAGCTGCGCGGTTGTCAGGCGTAAATCCTGCTGCAGGAACATGGCATTCTCACCGATAATTTTTTCAAAATGAAGCCGGCCGCGGTTTCTTAATTCTTCGCGGAATTGGTCATTGAAAATATGCTCGACGTCGCGTTCAGCAGCTTGGGCATAGGGTACTTCGGGCTTGGTTTTTAGGCGGGCAAGACTGCCCAGCCGCAATGCTAACCAGACAAAAGCCGCCAGCACCAGTATCAGTATGCTTATGATTATGATCAGCCACCAAATGGTCATGGATTCCCCACCAGTCAAATATTGCTTACGTTAAACCCTCAGAAGTAAATATACCGCAAATAACCCGATAATAAAAACTATCAGACTGGTCAAAGTCACTTGGATCAGGCTCCGGATAATCGAACGCCTGGAAAGCGGGTTACGGCCAATTGATATAATGCTGCTTCTGATACCGGCATGTAACATGCTGCCGGCAATAACCGCGCTAATGGCCAAAATGACCAGGCTGATGTAGACACGGCTTTCGCTGACCGGGCGGTTAGCGACAGTTTGCCCGGCAGTAATCAAAAAATTCGGTAAATCCGGCCGGGTATTCTGCATCAGCGGATTATGGGCAACATTTATGCTGACATCTATCAGGCCGAGCTGGACAGTTGATGAACCGCCCGAATTCTTGATAATTGTTGAGCCCAGACTGTCAGTAGTACCTGAGAAGTTTGACAGGGCTTTTCCCAGAACAATCTGATCACTTGAGTTCGCCTTCATGCCGACGCCATCGATCGATGAAATTGTAATGTAGTCGCCACTGTGGATCGAGCCGTTCTGACTGCTGACTAGGACCTGGTAATTACCAGTTGCGGCAACATAAGTCTGGTAAGCTGAAGATGAAGTTGACAGCGATACGGCAGCAGTATTGGGATTAACAACCACGCCGAACATTTTGGTGGCATTGGCTTGAGTCAAGGCTTCCACGTTCGATGAATTGCCGGGTTGAAGTTCAACAATCAAACCGACTTCCAGATTAGAAGAAGCACCGTAGCTTTGAACGACAGACTGGGCCTTAGCCATCGGCAGAGTCAACCCAAAACAACAAAGTATGACAACAAGGGCGAGCCAAGTGTAAAAATGCTTAGCCATGATCATGCTTAAGTATAACCCTAAAGCGATAGCGCCACCAAGGCTTTGAGCTGTTATTGTTAGCCGGCCAGATCTTTAAGAACCTTAACTGTCCGGTGCAAGTCGGACAGCGTCGTGTCCCGGCCCATACTGAACCGGAGCGAAGACCGGGCATAGTCAGCATTATGCCCGAGAGCCCTCAGAACATGCGACGGTTCCTGTTCGCTGGCGCTGCAGGCCGAACCGCTGGCCGCCAGAATACCAAGTTCATCCAATTGGAAAAGCAACCTTTCGTTATCTGTGCCAGGCAACGTAATATGAACATTGCTGGGCAAACGGTGTGATTTGGAACCGTTGATTAATGCGTTTGCTAATAACCGGCTGATTTCATCAATGAATCTGTCTTGTAAATGTTTCATAGCATAACTGCCAGTCTTACTGTCCAATTGAGCCAGTTTTAGGGCCACTGAGAAGCCGACGGCACCAGCCACGTTTTCAGTACCGCTCCTATGTCCCATCTCCTGCCCGCCGCCTAAAATCTGCGGATTAATAACGGCGTGACGGGAGACATATAAAGCACCCGATTGTTTTGGCCCGTAGACTTTGCCGCCGTTAAGGGTCATCAGGTCGACGCCCAACCGGTCTACGTGAACATCCAGATAATTGCCGGCTTGACAGGCGTCGCTGTGAAAATACAGGGGCAGATCATTGCCAATAAGGCGCCGATGGCGGCGGACTTCGGTTATCAGGTGCGAGACCGCCGGCAGCGGCTCAATAGTACCGATTTCATTATTAGCGTACATCACGCTAATCATGGCGGTATGGTCATCAATTAAGTTCCTTAAGGCATCAACGTCGACCAGTCCGTCAGGGTGAACCGGAGCCAGCCGGCAATCATAGCGTCCGGCCGGCGCCAATACTGACTCGTGTTCAATGGCGCTGACAATAATATTCGCCGCTGGGAACTGGCTCATAACACCGTAAATGGCAAGGTTATTGGCTTCGGTGCCACCGGCGGTAAAAATAATCTCCAGCGGTTTGGCGCCAAGTACCATGGCTACTTCCGCCCGGGCGGTATTTAATGCGGCGCTGACTTGCCGGGCAGCTTTATAGACTGCCGACGGATTATAAAAAGCGCCGGAGAAAAACGGTGCCATGGCCGCCAGCACTTTGTTGCCGACCGGCGTGGCGGCGGCATAATCAAGGTAGATTATCTTAGGTTGAGTTGTATTCTTAGTCACAGCTTAAGTTTTTTAAGCTACGCCACGGATTGATAGAGTTCAGTTTTGACCCGATAATTGTAGTGCCTGATAGCCGATAAGAAGTTACGTGTTTCGTTAAGATCGATGTAACGGGTAGGCTGGCCGTCCTGGGATTTTAAAATGCCGTTGGAACGGACGTCGTAACGGGTAGTCACCACGTAAAGCCGGCCGGTTTTTTCATCAATCCATTCTTCGTGCCAGATCCAGGTCCGTTCATCCAGACAGAAAAATTCACGGCGGCCACCCGGTTTGACCGGCCCGAAAAGCTGACCGCCAATTTTAGCTTCTTTCCTCATTAAATCGCGGTAGATCCTGGCTGAGCGGTCAGTTGATCGCTGATTGCGCAGGGTGTTAAGCAGCTTCATCGTTTATCCTCCCGTAAACCCGGTCCAGTTCAGCCCTGGCTGACGCCATCAAAGACAGATTGGCAAGAGCTTCAGATACAGGAGTGGCAACCGGATTAACAACTACGGATTCGGCG
The DNA here is from genome assembly GCA_035510715.1 of Saccharimonadales bacterium (SeqCode). Taxonomy (GTDB): domain Bacteria; phylum Patescibacteriota; class Saccharimonadia; order Saccharimonadales; family UBA4665; genus DATKGQ01. The sequence goes on from DATKGQ010000019.1 coordinate 77,760, forward strand.
GGTTGGGCGATTGGAATTATTGCCGGCTGGGCAACTATTTCAGGTTGCCTTGAAACAGGCGCAGCATTATTGATGAGTTCAGCCAGTGATTTCTGGAATTGAACCATGGCCGCCCTGATAGCTAGCTCCACTGCCATATCCCCAGTCTGAGCCCGCACCGCTTCATGAGATTTATCTTGATTGCGGATCTCTTGTGGTCCTGGTGTGAAAATCGTGTTAGGCAAAACTTACTCTCTTATTTTAAATTAAATAATGTTTCAGCATTACGGGTCGTTGACAGAGCAATAGACTTAAGGGGCTCTCCTCTTAGGTTACTTATAAACTCCGCAATGACGGGTATGTATTTTGACTCATTAACTTTACCACGATAAGGTGTTGGAGTCAAGAAGGGAGCGTCAGTTTCCAGCAGTATTTTGTTAAGCGGAACAGCTTTCACGGCCGCCAGCTGAGCTTCATCACGGCTGAACGTCGGGATACCGTTTAAACCGATATACAGCCCGCGGGAGAGCGCCTGGTCCAATTCTTTGGTCGTAGCATTAAAACTATGGACTACGCCCCGTAGACCCTTAAAATTATCTAGTACCGGCCAAAAATCAGCAAAGGCCTCGCGGACATGAAAAACCAGCGGCAAATGCTGCGATAATGCCAGATTTATCTGAAATTCAAGTAATTTTATCTGCATTTTTGAGGGTTCGCGGCGGTAGTAATCCAAGCCGCACTCACCGACAGCGACAATCTTATCATTGGGTAAAAGTTGGGCTAGGGCATTTAAGGAGCCCAGGTCATCACCGATAGCTGATGCTTCATGGGGATGGATGCCGATGGTGGCATACAGGCCGGGATGTTTGGCCGCCATAGCGATCGCCAGCCGGCTGTCATCAAAGTTGCAGCCGACACAAATCAGCCGATTTACTCCGGCCTGTTTGGCTGCCTTGATAACCGCTTTGGGGTCTAGGCCGTAGCCGGGCATATGAACATGGCAGTGGCTGTCAACAAAATTCAGCGCCATCAATAATACCCCCTGATAATTTACAATTAGTCTTCAATAATAGTTTATCGTTTTTTGGTTAAATGGCCAAAGCCACAAAAAAATTATTTCTGACGAGGTAATTTATTAATCGCTGCAGCAGCCGCCAGTTTGATGGCCTTTTTAGCTGATATTCCTGTAGCCTTGACCGATTCCAGCTCACCTTCTAAGAACCTTTTGTCGCCAGGATTAGTACTCACCAATCTTGTAACCAGGTAGCCCCCGATAGAGCGAGCTTTCTTTTGGAATTCTTCGGCGATTCTCGGCGGCAGTTCAGGATGCAAACCGATACGATGGCAATTCTCATAATATCCTTCCAAACCCTCTTTGCTATAATTTACAAACCAGATAACGATCTGATCGTTTCCGAATAGCAGCCGGACATATTGCCCTTCAGATTCCTGATCCTGCTCCGATAATTCAGATTCTGACTTATACCGGTCCAAATCCCCGCGCGATAACGCTATCCTGCTGCCCCCGGATGTGTGCCTATTGTTGGAGTCCCAGGTTGTCTGACCCTCAGTTGGGATAGCCAAGTAATCATTATAAGAATTGAATTGGCCAGGCCCTAGCACAAACCCAAACTTAACTCCGGCGGTTTCCGGTAATATACCAAAGTTGTAAGAATGGTAGCCATTGGCATTGCCGGAAATCTTTAATACCAATTTACCGCTGTTTCTGCCGACTAGTTCGGATATAGCCATGCATTTACCATACAGCGAATCGAAATCCTGCAATTGTTCCAGGTTGGAACTGCCAAACAAAAAGTCAGCTACTTCGTCACCGGTTGTAAACTCACCGCCCCGGATGCTTTGCTGATAGCCTTTTAATTGTTCTTCTTCCACGGCTAAACCAGACTTCGCATCAGATACCTGGTCCTGGGCCGACCGCCAATCACCTAGTATGTCACCCGCGCTAATCACAGACTTTTCCGCCATGTCACCTCCTAAATAATATTTAAAAGTCTAATTGCATTAACCTGGCAATGCAAGGATAAGCACTTTATGGGATAGCTTTTGTTTAGGATTGCGATATGATGTCAAGATATTTTTGCTTCGGCAAAGAGGGTTCTTCCGGCTCCGGCGCAGCGGCTGCCGCCATTGGCGGATCAGCGGTCTGGGGCACGGGTGAATTATCAAAAAGTACGCTGGGGTGAATTGCTGTCGCGCTGGACAGGCGGATCTGACGTTCCTGCTGGTGTTTTTGGTCAAGCGCAAGTAAGTTAAGAACGCTCTTGGGCCGGTGGACGCCGCGGTTTTGACGCCAGACCAGGAAAATACCCAGCTGGTACATCAAAATTGTCGGCACGGCAATAATCAGCTGGTCAAACACGTTGGTGGTCGGCGCCATGATAATCGCCACAATGAAGGCAATCACAATGACGTGACGCTCGTACTTGAACAATTTCCGCGCATTATACGGCCGGATACGGTTGATAAACATCATGATGAGCGGTATCTGGAACAGCAAGACCGAGCCGACAAGGTAGATCATGACGAAACTCATGTATTCCTGAATCGAAAATAGCGGGTGGATTTGCCTGGTTGTAAATTGATGGCCCAAAAAGTGCAGGGCAATCGGCAGGCCGACAAAATAACCGAAACAAAAGCCGATAACCGCCAGCACCGCCGAGAAAATACTGCCGCGGATGATATATTGCCGGACATTTTTATGCATGACAGGAGCCAAGAACTGCAGTATCTGATAAACAATTACCGGAATGCTGAATATAATTCCCACATAGGTGCACAACTGGAAGAGAAAACCGATACCGCCGCCGGGTGAAGTGTAGATAAACTGCTGATGTTTGGCCGGCGCTAATATAAAATCAACCAGCTTTTCCTGGATAAAATAAGCCAGCACTGAAACAACTAAAATCGAACCGACTATATAGATGAGTCTTTTTCTTAACTCATAGAGATGTTCTATAAACGGCCGACGGTCATCAGGCTTAAGCTGAGGTGTCTTTGTCGTCTTTCTTTTGTGGTTTATCTTCATCCAGCCCGCCGCTTATTCCCTTACGAAGCTCGCGCATAGATTGACCAATACTCCGAGACAATTCTGGCAATTTACGCCCTCCAAAGAGCAGCAATATTATTACTAATATTATCAATAGATCTGGTGTGTCTAGATCAAGAAATGCAAAGATTTGCGCCAACATAATTCCCTCTTTTTAAGTTTGTTTATCCCATAGTAGCATGCCAGAGAAGAACTTGTAAATAGACATAAACGGTTGTAAAATTTCTTGTTTTACGGTGTAAAAACTCTTTTAATGAGGACTGTTTTAATTCTAATTACGAGCTCTTTTTAACATAATCTTGAGCATATAGGGCGGCATATTTGCTCATGTCTCTTGGGCGGATGTTCATTTTTCCCAAAGTTTTAATAAGTTCCCGGAATATTATAATGTCCTTTTCGCTTAGTTTGGGCAGATGCGACTCTTTATCGGCATAAAGTCTTTCATCAGCTAATTTGAGCAAGTCTGACATAGTCATGCCGGGTTCCAGCGTACTTGCTCCAATCGAGATATCGACGCCATTGGATTTTAACTCTTCGCCAACCGCATTTCTAAATATTTCCCGGAGCCGGTTGGCAATGATTTCAATCCCGCCGGCAGCGGTCTGGCATAGAACCGCAAACTCGTCGCCGCCGATTCTGCCAGGATCAATTTTAATTTCCCGGCCTTCAATGTTGGCAACAACAGACTTCGCCTCCCGGCTGGAATCAACCGTGGCGATATCAACCGGCCGTTTGTCGCCGGCTTCCCGGTTATGAGTCCTAAAACTAGTTTGAATCAGGACTAAAGCCCGTTGCAGCTCATCAATAATCCGGTCGCCTTCAGCATGGCCATAGCTGTCGTTAACATGTTTCAAATTATCGATATCGATAAATATCACCGATACCGGCTGGTGGCTGACTAAAGCCTTGTTAACTTCCCGCTCCAGCAGTGAATGCCAGCGGTCTTTAGGCATAATGTTGGGGACATCTAAATCGTAGGCGGCCTGCCTGAGCCAAGTCTTGCCGAATAATTTCATATTGTTATTATAATGATTTTTCGCTAGTTGGCGGGTTTTGATTGGGGGTTGCGGCTACCCCGGGGAAAGTTACGGTAAATGTCGACCCCTTGCCGACTTCCGAAGCGACATGGACACTGCCATGCTGGGCTTCGGCAATAAGTTTGGTGGCATATAGGCCGATACCGGTACCAACGTAATCATATTGCAGAGTATTAGTACCGCGGTGAAACTTGGTAAACAGTTTAGTTTGCTCATCAGCCGATATACCGATACCGGTATCTTGAATCGTAATAACCAAAGCCCCGTCTTTCAGGGCCATAGTCAAGTCAACATGGCCGCCTTTATCGGTGAACTTGATGGCATTGTCCAGTAGGTTGCGGATCACCCCCCGCACGTGCATGGTTGAAACTTTCACGATTGTAGCCGGATCAGGGATATTCCACTTCAGGATAACGCCTTTCCGTTCGGCCGACGCATTAAAGGTGTCACGCAAGCTGCTTGACACCAGGTCGGCAACGGATGTGTCCTGCAAATTGAAAGCTTCACTGTTGGCCTCAATGCTGGCGATAGTCAGCATATCTTCGGCAAAGGCCTCCAGCTGGTCGGCGCTGCTGCCTATGCTATGAATTATTTTAGCGGTGCTTTCCGGCAAACCGACGCCTGCAAGCAAGTCGACATTGCCCTTGATAATAGTCAGCGGCGTACGTAGATTATGGGAAGTAATCGTAATGAATTCGTTTTTCAGGCTATCGACTTCCTGCAGTTTAGTAATATCCGCCTGCAAATGTACGCTCATGGTATTCACGCTGCTGGCCAGATAACCGATTTCATCTTGGCGGACGACATCGATGGTCTGGTCATACTTGCCCTGGCTGATGATCAGCGCCTGACGGCTGACCCGTTCAATCGGACCGATAAAGAAACGGCTGGTTAATTCGTACAAAGCCCCGGCGCTGATGATCAGGCCTAAAAGGCCGAAGATGATTATTCCAATAATCTGACGGCCAATTATCTGCGTCACGGCGTTGCTACTGACTGCGAAGGCGATTGAGTACGGATGCTGGCCGTCATCGCCGATATAGGGAACTACTATCTGTGATATCAAACCGCCACTACCGGTAGTGTAAATCGTGTTGAATGAGCTACCAGCATTCACTGGTATGAAAGCCGGTTGGGTATGCTGGCTGAAAATGACATCATCTGACAGATCAATGACACCGACATTGCTGATATTGTTGTCTAGGTCTGTCAGACTTTGAATTTTTTGGCTAATACGGATACTGCCGGAAAACTGGTAAATGCCGTAAGTGCTGCCGATAGGCGTTGTCGCCAGCGAGGCAAAAGCTTTTGAACTTTCATTCAGGTTTTTAATATCATCGTGCTGCGTATTATTGACTAAATAGAAAGCTATCAGGAAGAATGTAATAAACAAGATGCCACTGATAAGCAGCGTAATGCGTCCGCGCAGGCCGAACTTTATTTTAAAATGTCTCATAGGCAATATAATGCCATCTCATCTGGCAGCACAAGCTTCTTTAATGAGCTGGTGCTTAAAGTATGCTGTTAAACGCCACGTTTAGTCAAGCGTGTTCAAGTAAGTTTATGGAATTGTTCAAACTTCCAATTAACTAAAGAAAGATAAGTAACCAATTCTACTGCTGATAGACGCTAGAGAAGAATGTATTTATGTCGGTGTCATAAGTGCCAAGCGGGAAAACAATGCCTTTTTTGTTGGCTGAATAGAAACTATCTTGATATAACGGGATTATGGCATTGTCGCTTATCAGGGTCTGTGAGGCTTGTTGCAAATCAGCTAGGCGCTGGGTCGCCAAATGTCTGGTCGGCCTTGGTAACCTCTGCATCGAAGGTTGGTTCTTGTTGAACGCTCGTCGACTACTGAGCTGTGTCATGGTTTACTCTGTAAGTCTCCATTAAGATGCTTGCCCTTAAGTATGCTGTCGGCCATGACATTTAGTCAAACGAATTTGAGCACCATCAACAGAATTACCATCACGAATTTCAGTGGTAGTTATTTACTTTATTTCTGATAGACTCCGGAGAAAAACGTATTGATGTCGTTGTCGTATGTATATACCGGGAAGACATAGCCTTTATTACTGGCCGACGTATAGGAGTGCTGGAATAGCGGAATGTAAGCGTTGTCGCTAACCAGGGTCTGGTCGGCTTGCTGCAAATCAGTCAGACGCTGGGCGGGGTCAAACGTCTGGTCGGCTTTGGTAAGCTGGGCATCGAAGGTGGGGTTGTCATAAAACGAGGCGTTCTGCCAGTATGACAGAACATCACTGGCATCGGCTATTTCTGATCCGTTCCCCTCATAAAAAGCTTGGTACGTACCATTATTGATGTCATTGAAGTAGGTGCCCTCGGAAGTGGCGACTTCAAGTTTTACCGTAATCCCAACTGCCGCCAGCTCTTTAGCCATTTCTTGCCCGGCAGTAGCGGCTGGTTCACCGACACCAAGAACTATTGTGCAGCCATTCGGGTAACCGGCTTCAGAAACCAGTTGTTTGGCGATGGTAAGATCTATAGCGGGACGGGTAATTGCGGACTTATAGCCGGGTAATTGGGGAGGAATGACTTGGGTAACCGAGGTGCCGGTAACACCATATGCCTTCAGAACGGCGGCCGGGTCAATCGTCAGGTCAATCGCTTCACGGATCTTGGGGTTAGCGGTCGGAGAGCCGGTACTTAGGGTATTAAAAGCAAGATAGTCAACGAACAGGGTTGTCGGACTATAAATTTGATAGTTTGGGTTTTTGCTGATCTGGCTAGTATTGGCCGTTGTTAAATTATCGATCAAGTTAACCTTGCCGGCCAGCAAAGCCGCCGTGGCTTTAACCGAATCGGCGTAAAAGACATAGTTAATGGCTCTGGTATAAATATGACCACCGTGCCATTTATTGAAGGCCACTAAATCGATGTTATTAGCAGTTGGGGTTGTACCGGGTTTTACCGTGTAGGGGCCGGTCCCCAGTTCCCAAGGTTGGGTGCCTTTCGGAGCCTTGGAGTCAATGATCCATAAGCTTGTCAGACGGTTCAATAGAACGGCGTCTGGAGCGGTGGTAGTTATTTCAACCGTATTACTATTTACGGCTTGGACATTCTTAATAGTCGAGGTAGTGATAGAAGCTAGCGCCTGATTTTGGGCGTTGGCTTGTTGCCAAGAATAGACCACATCCTGAGCTGTTACAACGTCGCCATCATGGTAGTAAACGTTGTGTCTAAGCGTGAAGATCCAAGTATCGGTGTTGGGATTAGTCCAGCTAGTAGCTAAATCAGGCAATATTTTGGTACCATTAGTAAAGCTCACTAAACCCTCGAAAATTTGCTCGCCCATTGATGTAGCTATCATATATTGCGGATAAAAGACGTTTAGGGGATTGTTGTTGTAGCCGAAAGTTATTAGCGGGATATCTTTCTTGGTGGTAGCTGTACTGGTGTTGCTCTTATGTGCTACCGCGTACCAAATACCAAGACCGACTACGATAATCACCACAACTATTATCAAATATAACCAGAGGTGTGATTTTTTTGTTGATGATGTTTCCTTAAACGGTACTGTTGTTTTTGGTGTCGCTTCTGACGTAACCGGTGTCGCTACCGGCGCCTCGGGCGGACCACTGGGTTGTTGATGTTCTAGGGGTGGAGTTGATTCGTCCATATCGAATATTCATCCTTATATTGTTTATGCTTTAATGGTCTTCCTACGTTTATGGTTTGTCAAGTAGGTCTTTCACTTTGACAAAATATAATGCTCTTGGATTACCGGGACATGGACAAAAGCTATACCGGCTTGATGGCAAACAGCAAGACATTGGTTTCGGGCGGTTCAAGCGGCATTAAATTATCAGACTTATCCTTAACAAACACCTTGGCTGCCGGTTTAAAACGATTTTCAATCAGCCACTGGTTCTGGACGGTTCTTGACGTGTCTGTCAAATTAAAGCCGGTATCATTAAGAACCTTTTTCCAATCAGCAAATTCCCAGAAGCAAAACCGTTCATGCATCTCGCTCAGCCAGCTGTCGGTATAATCTCGCTTGGCCAGAAAATCCGCCAGGTCGGCGTAGCGCAGCATGACATACTCAACACCGTTGACTACTTCATTGCTGACTTTTATTTGGTCGCCTTCTTCACGACGGAAATCATGAACGAAGCGCCAAAAACGGGCTTTAGACGATAAACTTTTCAGAAAATCCGCCAAATCATTCCCCTCCAACGATGGGAACAGATCATCGGGATTGGCCCCGTCATTATCAGTGAATATGGCGTAAACCGGCCGGTCTTTGCCTGTCGGGGCAACGACGTCGTAGTTAATATAGATGCCTCCCGGCGCAGTCATATCGTAAACCCGTTTCACGAAATCCAGCAGCGCCTGTTGGCCAAGGTATGAATTGATCTCATGGGTCAGAGCCATGGTGATTACGGTATCCAGTGAGTTGCGCGGGAACAGCGAGCTGCGCATAATATTGCGCTGATAAAAGAACACGTTGGCGGTGCCGAACTCGCCGTTGCTTTTACGCTGTTCGCAAATTTCATACAGCGGCCGGGCGGCTTCCACGCCGTAAAAATCCGACTCGAATAACTGCGGTTTTTCACTTAGCAGCTTGATTGTCTGACCGGTGGCGCAGCCGATATCGAGAATCCGGCCGGGATGAACTTCATCGGCAAAGTCCGCGACCTTACGATGAGCCCCTTCTTCAAAAGCACCGCGGTAGGTAGCGTAATCGCGGGTAGTGGTAATGTCGCCCTCGCTTGACAATTTTAGCGGATCTTGAAAAGTCTCAACGATCAGATCACCTAAACCGTAGCGCTCATAATGCTTAAAACAAACAGGGTGAAGCTCGTTGCGGACCATGCTGTTGGAGCGCCAATCAGCGCCGCTCTCGATAATGCTTTCAACTACTTCCCAGGGTCGTCAGGCCCGGGTTTCAGGCGAATCCTTTTCAATAAGTTCAACCGGCATGATTGCGATCGAGCTATTTGTAAGTTCTACTATTGATTGTCTGTAGTAACGCTTCTTAATATCAGTACTGCGGTTTGAACATCGGCAGAGTTATACCAGTTTTGTGCGTCTGTTAAACTAGCAAAAGTGTCTTCGCTAGTGCCATTTTC
>DATKGQ010000020.1:0-25383 GCA_035510715.1 Saccharimonadales bacterium (SeqCode)
AAAATGATATGGATAATCAAAACCAAGATATTGAAAATCCGCAAACTGAAAGTATAACTAGTCCGGTTCGGGGTCAAGTTGCAGGACAACCACCCGTTGTGTCTAGTGATAACCAACCATTAAATTACTCTCCTTCTGTAACCGGAAATCAAATGAGTGTCTTGTATCAGAAGGGACAGACTAGATTCTCGGATTTGCCAGCTTATCTATCATTTGATGGTACGCATTTAGCCCTTATCTTAGCTTCAGTCCAAGATTCTTCTGCAACAGTATTTTCTATTACACCAGATGAGGTAAGAAAAGTTCGGTCAGCTAGGAACTTTGTCGGTATCTACGTTGGCGACAAGCATTATTTTATGAAACCACAAGGAAACTTCCATGATTTCGTTGTTTGGCTTAATAATATATTGCCGCCTAAGCAAAAGTTTATGAAGACGCTTAGAATACAAAACTTTTTAATATACATCTATGTATTAGTTGCTGCTGTCGTTTTACTAATAGCTTTTTATATTGCCAAAGGTAAATAATTTAATCGGTTAACTTAGAACCGTATCGAATATATTTTAGCTAATTTCGCCTTTTACGATACATAATTGCACCTGAAATAATGGTGATTATACCTAAAATGCCAACGATAATTTGTAAAGCATCCTCAAGCTTAGTTTTAGGCGAAAAACTATTGAAGATCGGCAAGGTAGCAATAAGGACAATAAAGCTGATCAATATCATTAGAATAGGTACTAATTGTTTTTTGTTTGTCTGCATAAACTGAAGTATAGCATCAACCCAAAATCTAATACAAAAAATTCTTTTCTATATATTTATATAAGTAAGAAGAGAAAGTAAAACAGAAATAACAGAGATAAATCATGTCAAATATAGCGAATCCCGGTATTCGTTAATTTTATATGTTATTTTGTTGGAGTTGAGGATGAGTCTATCAAGTTTTCTAGCACTAAATTAAACATGGGTAAGGTACTTTTTCTGTTTGAGTATCTAAACGCATACTCATTAGCATAATGCTGTAGGTACTTAGGATCACAGTGTCTATAGACCCCATAAATACCTCGTTTAAACTGACTCCAGAAGTTTTCTACGTTTTGGGTGTGGATTCTACCAACTACGTATTGTTGTTGGCTATGGTTAATAGTCTCGTGCTGATAGCCTCTATGCTTTAGTAACCTATACGCACCATGATCATCACTGTAGATGATGGTTGTCGGAGCAATATGTTTCTGTATGGCTGGAACTAGCACTCTGACACCAGAACTTTTAACATGCTTGACTCTGGCTCTACCGCCGCGTTCTACCATCCCAAATATTACTTGGCTATTATGGGGGTTAACAGTACTTCGTCTATCTGGCTTAGCGTGTATGTAAGCTTCGTCAACTTCAACACTATCATTCAGTAAACTTTCGTCATCACCCATCATTAGCCTTATTTGTTTAAAGATTCTCCAGGCGGTTTTATAGGTTACTCCAGAAATACGTTGAAACTGTAGAGCTGACATACCTGATCTAGTATTGGTCATAAAGAAGATAGCCAAAAACCAAGTTCTTAGGTCGGTAGTAGATTTATAGAAAGGACTATTGGCAAGTGGATAGACTTGATTACCGCATTGGCACTGGTATGCCGGTCGATTGGGTAATTTATGAAAGCCACCAATTAAACCGCAGACTTTACAAGATTGATATGCAAAATGAAGCTGCCATAAGTGGTCTAAACAAGAATTACTTGTTGGGAACTGTTCATTAAACTGGTCAAGAGTAAACTTCATACTTACAGTATATTACAGTGGTAGTATGGTGTCAAGGGATAATTGCCATAAATCATTATTGTTTTATTTGTTATAATCTGTTTGCAACTTAATAATTGATGTAATCTTAAATGCCCGCGTAGCTCAGCGGATCAGAGCGCTACGCTTCGGACGTAGAGGCCGGGGGTTCGAATCCCTCCGCGGGTACCACGCTTAAGTTTATTGTGAACTGTTAGTAATTCATTTATTGTTTAAACTATATGAAAAAACATAGGAAAAACGAGTTTGGCTTTAGCATTGTCGGAATTGCATCGGTAATTGTAATAATAGCCTTGCTAGGGCTAACTAGTTGGGCAGTAGATAAGAATCGTCATAAAGTTACAGTGACTCCAACAATGTCCTCTAATGCACAGAAGAGCACGAACGATTATACTCAAAGTTCGGATAATATATCCCGGAACCAAGACGCGTCAGTTATTGAAGCTACTGTAGCCAACTATATAGATAATAACGGTGGCGAACTGCCTCAGTCTGCTGCAGTTGGCTCGACACCGCATATTCTTGACATCTGTGGAGTATCTTGTAGCAGTGGAGATGTGGAACCTACTGATTTACCACTTAGTATTTATGCTCCTTCGGCTGTCTCATTCCAGCCATATTCCAGCGGATTAACAGCACCTGATGCAAAGACAGTTTATATCATTGATAAAGCATCCTGTAATGACGATGGGACTAACCCCGTGCCGCCAGTAAATATGAACTCAGTGGCTGTTTTATATGCCTTGCAGAATGGCTCAAAAATTGAACAAATATGTCGAGTGGTCTGAACGATCAGTAAATAAACCCTAACTTGTTACTGTTATCCATTAACTTTAGTCCTAAAAAATGTCTGGATATTTTAATATTTGCGAGTCTGACGCATGTACTCTATAATTACCTCTGTTTTTAGTAGCATTAATTATCTGGCTACTCAACATGGCGAGGATAGCTCAGTTGGTTAGAGCGCCTGTCTGTGGCACAGGAGGTCGAGGGTTCGAGCCCCTTTTCTCGCCCCAATAATCATTATTCTTGACTGCTGCAATTCTCTCCGCAGGCTGTTTTTGCTATACTTTTGTTGAGTCAAAAAATCAAATTTGGAGAACCTGTGTTTAAGAAAACCCTAACTAGAGCCCGTCAATATTACCTGTTTATTATTGCAATTCTAGTGGTTATTGCCGGGTTATATCTGCAATTTGCCAAATACCACATGGCGTTGCACTGGTTATTGGGCATTGCCGCAACTCTGGAACTTATCCCGCTTATTTGGAGTATGTGGCAGAAACTTCGCATTGGCGCGTTTGGCATAGATATTCTGGCAGCAGCAGCAATCGTTTCATCAGTTATCATGAGACAATACTGGGCGGCGATTACGATAGCGGTCGTACTGACAGGTAGCATTGTATTAGAAGACTATGCCATGAACAAAGCCCAAATGGAGTTGAAAAACCTGCTCAATAAAGCTCCTAAAGAAGTACATTTAATTAAGGGCCGGAAAGAAACCGAGGTTGCTATATCGGTAGTCCGGGCTGGGGCGACTTTAATAATTAAATCTGGTGAAGTTGTTCCTGTCGACAGTATTATCATAGAAAATGAATCAAGCTTTGATGAATCCAGCTTAACCGGAGAAAGCGTACCGCAGTATAAAAAAGTTGGCGATAAACTCTTGAGCGGTTCGATTGTGCTCGACGGAGCGGTTACCGTTAAGGCCTTGCGCTCGGCCGCCGATAGCCAATATGAGCAGATTGTCAGACTGGTCCGGGGAGCTGCTAATAGTCAGTCTCCGTTTGTTCGCTTGGCAGATAAATATAGTGTGGCGTTTACCGTTTTTGCTTTCATGATAGCTATCGCCGCGTGGGCAATAAGCCATCATGGCATCCGTTTTCTGGATGTGATTGTCGTAGCCACGCCTTACCCGTTGATTATGGCAGCACCAATCTCGACTATTTCCGGTATGAACCGGGCTGCAAAGCATGGGATTATCGTAAAAAACAGCAGGGTTTTGGAGTCTACCGCTGAAGCCAGAACTGTCGCTTTTGATAAAACCGGTACTTTGACTGAAAGCGAGCTGACCCTTAATGAGATAAAAACCTTCAACGGTTACAAAAAGGACCAAATCTTAGCCCTGGCAGCGGCTTTGGAAAAAGGTTCTAGCCATATATTAGCCCGTGTAGTACTGAAAGCGTCAGCTGTTAAAAAGCTAAAATTAGCGAAAGCCAAAAATGTGCGCGAGGAAGCCGGGCTGGGTCTTGACGCAAATGTCAATGGACGTCAGATATTAATTGGCAGCGTTGCTTTGCTGGAAAAGCATGGTGTCAAACTGCCAAAGACATTTGGCAAATCACTTGGTAATCATACGGTAATACTAGTAAGCGTAAACCATGAATTAGCCGGGTTCATTACTTTCGAGAATACCCTGCGGAAAGATAGTAAACGGGCCATTGCCAGACTTCGTAAACTGCACGGCATTAAGAATATTATTATGATTACTGGTGATAACTGGCGGATTGCCCGGGATATCGGCCGCCGGCTAGGCATTACAAACAAGGAGATAATGGCCGAGACATTGCCGGCTGATAAGCTGTCATTGCTTGAATCGATAAAAGACGAATACCAACCAACGATTTTTGTTGGCGACGGCGTTAATGATGCGCCGGTTTTAACAGCCGCTGATGTCGGTATCGCGCTTGGTGCCCGCGGCGAACCTATGGCTAGCGAGTCAGCCGATGTAATCATTATGATTAATGATATCAGCCGGGTGGCATCTATTCTGGCGATTGCCAAACGGACCTTCTCAATCGCCCGTCAAAGCATTATTATCGGTATCGCCGTAAGCCTTATATTGGTGTTAGTCTTTTCGGCCGGACATATCAGGCCGATCTATGGAGTGATCAGCCAAGGAGTTATTGATGTGTTCGTTATATTTTATGCCTTGCGGGCACATATCGATACAAAATCTGACCTTAAGTTAGGCGCGTAAAATCGCTGCGATAAATACCGGCACAAGAATATTATCAGTACCATAGACGCCGATATTTTCCATTGTCGTAGCTATTACCGGTAACCAAATTATTTTAAGCCAGGCTTCATTACTATTAGTGATGAGCATAAATATAGTGATCAAGATCAATGAGCATAACCAAAATGCCACCGTACCGACAATCGATTTATGCTGCCCGAATACCTTATAACGAGACTTCTTCCCGTAACGGGTACCGACAATTGCCGCCACACCGTCAGCCACGCTTAAGTGTAATATTGCTATTGTGAAAATAAGCCGGTCATGAGTAATTAATGCGACTACCGGGATTACCAGCGCGAATAATATATCACCGATTGTCCGGCGGTTTACTGAATGGATGGAACCCAAAATTGCCCCCAGCCGGGAAATCACGATAACAACCAGAAACCCCAGAGCCAGTAAATCGATTTGATCCCAATGCAAGAAATAAGGCCAGAAGGCGACAAAACTGCCAACCGCAATATGAATGAATTTTCGCGTCAGTTCAGTATTATAATGTTTAATTTTCCAAAAATACTCAACAATCAGAAGCAGTATTAGGATAATTATTAGAACAACAATAATTCGCAACATGCATATAGCATTGTAACGCTAAGCATGGCTAAGAAAAACCCAATATGATCAGGGTATGTGAAGCCTAATATAGCCAAGGATTAATTACCCTCAACCTATAATGCTGTTTTATGTGACAGAAAATTTGATTTGTAACTATATGCTATACAAGTTTGGGTATAATGGTTTTACTAGAGTAAATAGAATTAGTCGAGATGCACGGATGCTACTCGAATTTTTCAGGCACATAACCAATAACCAAGAATCATCAATAAAGCTTCTTAAAAAATTAAAATTATCAAGACTAACTACGAAAATGAGGATAAATGGATTAATAATTTAGATGAATTGTAGCTTAAGATTTAGAAATAATTTTATGCTGCGACAGTTTGATGTTCAGGTGATTGACCAAATACCTCTTCAAAAGGGGCGTAAGTAGCCTGGAATTCTTCACCTCCAATTATATAACGGTCTGAACCTATAAAATCAGGGTTCTCAGGGTCAAATACAGTTGCAATCATACAATCAGGATCACCATATTGAGGTTCTCTCCAAGGAGCAATAATTTGTATGTCACTACCAGTAGGATTTTGAAATGCGCGAGCCAGGCCTTTGGCACGGTATATACCATCTTCCTCGGTTGCTTCATATCGCTTAGCGAAATTATCGGGCTTTAATACATATTTCTCGCCGGTAGGGTTAGATACAACCATATCACCTCGTTCAGCAAAGTTTACGGTTTCTTCTGCGCCATTAGCTAAGGTAGTTCTTATTTCTTCTCGTTGAGTAACCTGGCGTGCTTCAACTTTACCTTTTTTAGCGAATACAGCTGCTTTAGTAAAACGTTCTGTATATTCATCAGTTGATAAATCTAATTTTTGGTTTTGCTTAGGATGTTGTTCCATAAAATGTAGAATAGCATAAGCTTGATAAAAAGTCAATATACTGGTCGGCAGACTGATACTGCTGACGAACCTATATTACTACAGATGTATGAAGCCCTACTAAACCACCAGAGCTTCAAAGAAAGTTTGGATAGCCTCAATCACTTAGTAGAAACACTAAGTTCGCATAGCCGTACACCTGAAAAACAGTTTCTGATATGATAAGACTATGCAAAATGATGACCAAGATAATGGCGACTCAGGCACCAACAACAACCCAAGTAGCAACGCTGATGAACCTGAAAAGCCAGAAACGCCCTATACAGCACCAGACGGACGTGAGCATATACTAGACTTTGATGATGAGAAAATTAACACCAAATCACCCCAGTCAGACAACACTAAAAAGTAGTCTGTAGTATTAACCAATAAAGTGTAGAACCTCTAGGTGAGTAGTTAAGTGAACTCTTTATTTAGTTGTAAACTGGTTTAGAACTCGGCACTGTAATAATAGTCGGTAACAGTGTTAAGGGTATAACCATTCTTATCTAGGTTACTGAAGGTATAGCCAACGTGAGTGTTATTAGCACCTAAACTACTTGGTGTAGACTCACCAATTTGTGTGTTACCTGACAATTTAACTTGACCACTAAACGCTATGCTTTCGCTAGGGCCACAACCTTCTTCTGCACTGGTTACACAAGCAGATATGGCACCACTTACACTACCATTTGACTGAGTAATTCCATTGCCACTGACTGTTATTGGGTTACTGACACTAAAACTGCTAGTCCCTGCTGCGAATATAGACAAAGCACCGCCGTTTGTAATTGTTATACTGCTACTACCAAATGCGTCAGAAGTGCTGCTGCCACCAGCGGAGTTAGCTTGGTTACTCATACCAACACTATCGCCAGAACCTATAAGAACCTTACCATTAAAGTTCGGACTGGAATTGTAAAACAGAACTGAGCTACCACTAGCCACTGCATTGTTGGGTATGAGTATTTCACCAGTACCTGCTATCGCCCCCGATACATCAATTTGGCTTGTACCCGTAGTAGTGAACTGTAGTGTGTTTGCACCCAAGCCAATGACCTCGCCACTATTAGTTGTACTAGCTGAGTAAAATGTCAGCATGTTATGTCCAGTTGTTTCTATGGTTGAGTTGCCACCTATATTGATTTGATTATCAATTTGGATTTCTGTGCTGTAGCTGACGGCTTTGGTTGCTGTAGCGGTGTCTTCAATTCCATTGCTGACAGTTAGAGTATCGCCCTTAATGTTGAAACCTAAGGTGTTAGCTGATTGACCGTCAATTACTAATTTATTAACAGTCAAGTTAGGTATGTTATCTTGAAAGTCAAAGGAAGTAGCACCGTATTGGTCAGTAGGCGGAGTAACATCTGCTACGTTAATTTCTAGGATTTGATTATTCTTTGGTATACCCAACGACCAGTTATTTGCGTCATTCCAGTTGTAGTTGTTGTCTTTACCAGTCCATGTGTTTGTTACTGCTGCTGCGGTACTTTGACTATTAGTAGAGGTTGTCTTAGTAGTTACTGCGGGTGAGTTAGTTTTAGTGGTGTGCTTAGAGTGATAAAGTGCATAACCAACACCGCCAGCTACCAGCAGGACTACGACCACGACTAAAATTACTAGAAGTTTCTTGTGTGATTTAGCAGGTTGTGGCGGTAAAGCCATTGGCACAGAACCAGTAGTAGGCTGTGCTTCAGAACTAGTTACCTGTTCAGGTGATACTTCCTGTGATACAGGATTTTGGTTTTCATCTGGTTTCATACAGCTTATTCTATGCTAGATTTATAGCTCTTACAACAAAGCAGCTAGACTATTCTTGGTAATTATTGCTTGGTATAATAAATACAGAGGTAATGAAGGTGGCTATAACACAAAAAACCAGACAGCAATTTGTAGAACTTCGTGCTGAGGGTATGAGCTACGACAAGATTGCTAAGAAATTAAAGGTATCTAAGACCACGCTAGTTGGGTGGTCTAGAGAATACGAAGTAGCTATTGCCAACCTGCAAGCTATCGCCTTAGAAGCCGTACAGGAACGCTATAAGGTTGGGCAGCAACATAGACTAGAGTTATGGTCAGAACAGCTTGAAATGGTACGCCAAGAGTTAAGAACAAGAGGTTTAGGCGATATACCAACCCCAAAACTAATTGAGCTGCTGGACACATTAAGTGAAAAGCTGAAAAACGAAGCAACCCAAGTACGTTTTAAGTCCGAACCATACGTTAAAGATGAGCTAATAGACTTTTCTAAGATGAAAACTAACGACTACTGGAACGGCTAATACTAAAACCAGACTAAAACTATACCACTTTAGCACCTTAACAATTTGACCAGTAGCACCTTACAAGTTAGGTCAAATAGGGGCATTTATGGGGTGAATTAGCTATAATCTAGGCATGGCTGATGAAGCAGGCGAAGACAAGACCAAGAAGACCCGCAAAAAACGCAAGGTAGTCAAACTATCTCAGAAACAAAGACAAGCTGTAGAAAAAACCGTTGAGCAGCGAGTTCAAGATAACCCAGACGTATTTAAGCTGCCTGTTAGCAAACGCACCATTGATGACCTTACTAGCTACTTTATTAAGCAAAAAGAGGGTGTTACCAAAATATTGCCCAAAGAAAAAAGACGCTACGTCATTTACCTGCGTAAGTCTACGGACAGCGAGGACAAGCAAGTACGTTCGCTACCAGACCAGCGTATAGAGTGTTTAGAGCTTGCAGAAAGGCTAGGCGTTACGGTTCGGGAATCCGACATTATTGAGGAGTCGGAGTCTGCTAAATTGTCAGGTAAACGACCATTATTTGACGCTATGATGACAGGCTTTGAAACTGGCAAGTATCACGGGCTTATAGCTTGGTCGCCAGATAGGTTATCACGAAACATGAAAGAAGCGGGAGCAATTATTGAGCTAATTGACCTTGAAAAAATCCAAGACCTGCAATTCAAAACTTACCAATTTGAAAATAACCCCAACGGTAAAATGTTACTTGGTATCCTATTTGCAACCTCTAAACAGTATTCAGACAAGCTGTCAGTCGATGTGAGCAGAGGTACTAGCGGTAACATCAAAGAGGGCAAGTACAACGGAGTTATTAAAAAGGGCTACTACGTTGATAAGAACACTTGGCACTTCATACCAGACGGCTACAACTGGCACTTGCTCAGAGAAGCCGTTGATATGCGACTTTACAAGGGTAAAACCAACGAAGAAATAGCCGACTTCCTAAACGCTTCATACCTTAGTGAGCATATCTACACTGATGACGACTACCACATAGTTAAAATGACTAAAAGTAAGGTCGGTAACTTTTTTGAAGACCCCTTTTACTTTGGGCTATACAGACATGGCGAAACGATAGCTGACTTGGTTGATGTCTATGACTTCTTGCCACTCGTTACACCTGACGAATACATACAACTAAACCGTGAAGCTGCAAGCGATTTTGGTAAAGAATACGCTGGCAAAGGTACAGCAGCAGCTAGGCTAGAGTACGGCTTACTTAGAAGCAAAGTTATTTGTGAATACTGTAATAGCTCAATGCAATGGCAGCACCAAGAAATTAAGCGTGGTAAAAACAAGGGTAAATGGCTTATTAGCTGGTACTGTCGTAACCGCCAAAACTGTATCAGGCACAATAATAAACTAGCTACTGAAACATTCGGTAAGCCACTTAAAAAGAGTATTCGGGGCAAGCTGGTAGTTGAGCCAGTAAAAGAAATGCTCAAGCAATGCACGAAAAAGAGTGAGGAAGCCTACAGGTTTTACATTGATAAATTAGAGGTTAAAGTAGCTCAGGATAGAGCCGTTGCGAAGCGTAAATTAGACGAAGCCAAAGCAAGCCTGACTCTCAATAACAAGCAGTATGGCAAGTATCAGGACTTTCAAAGTGAGTACCCTAAAGAATATGCCAAGCACCATAGCGGTAAGCTAGAGTATCATCAAAACCTTATTAACGTAGCTCATGCTAACATTAAGGTAGCGAATGCAGAGCTAGATAAATTAAAGACAGCCTTGCCGACTCGTCAGGAGTTCTACGAACTCACCCGTTCATATCTGAAAACTATCAATAGTACGAGGGATTTACTGGAACTAGACGCTGTCCTGAATGAAGTAGTGTTGAACCTACGAGCTGGTGATGATTCTGTATCTGTTATTAAGCTCAATAAACCCTATGATATGCTTGTTGATTTAAGCAAAATATCACTTGGTCGGGGATAGAGGACTCGAACCTCCGACCTCCGCGTCCCAAACGCGGCGCGCTAGCCAACTGCGCCAATCCCCGTAAACAGGTTGATTATATCAAATTGTTTTATCTTGGTCGGGGTGAGCGGACTTGAACCGCTGGCCTCCGCGTCCCGAACGCGGCGCGCTACCAACTGCGCCACACCCCGACAAAGGTGTTTAGGAGCCAAAATCTCCCCCTGGTACTATCAAAACAGGGGTAATTATAACTGAAAACGTTGAAATATGCTAGATATGTGTTCTTACTGGAATACTAATGGGTTTCATGATATAATATTGGCAACAATGAAGTATGCATCGATATTCTTCACTATTCTGTTTATTTGGGTGGCCGTCATCCTAATGGCCTTAACCCGGAGAGACAGCAGTCAAATATTCCAGCTTTACTTAGCTGTTATTGCTTCGACACTAGCATTGTTTCTGATTGGTTTTGCGAGAAAGTAAATGGCAAGCCACAATGCTTCGATTGCAGCTATTAAAAGGCATCGCACCGCAAAAATAGCCAGCTTAGGGACTAAAGCTTACTACCTTTATAGGCGCGGTCAGCAAGAAAAAATGTATACGCTGATTTGCGAGGAATTTATTGAGTTAGGTGGTATCTACATAAAATTTCTGCAAGGCGTCTTGTTGCAAAACCATGCTCTGCGCAATTGGCACAATCCGGACAAACTTAAGGTATTTGAAAACCTTGATCATGAGCCGCTAGATGTTGTCCGCCTGCTTCAAACCGAGTTACCGCCGGAAAAACTCGCTTTGATTACCTCAATCCAACCCCAACCGTTCGCGGCCGGCAGTTTCGGCCAGGTTTATTATGGCCAGCATGCCAATGGCAAGCCGATTATTATTAAAGTTCTGCGGCCGATGGTACGGGAACTGCTCCGTTATGATTTGCGCCTGATAGGTATGTTTAGCCGCAGCTTAGCTAACCGGGTAACTGATAACATTGATTTTAATCTGAATACTGCTATTAAAGATTTCCGGGTGGCAACTTTGCGGGAAACTGATTACATTGGTGAAGCACATTTTGCCCAAGAACTATTCGAAGCCTACCGCGATAACCCGATGTTTATTATCCCCGAAACTTTTCTTGATTTATGCACGCCCAACATTATTGTTCAGGAGTATGTTGATGGTCTTTCGGTGGCCCAATTGATCCGCCTACAGGAGCAGGGGGCCGATCCGAGGCAATATACCGCCGAAGTAATAGGTTCGGACTTGGATAAGCAACTTGAGCTTCTCGGCGTTGAGCTTTTTGCCAGCATGTTTAGTTTATCCCGTGTCCAGGGCGATCCCCATCCGGGGAACATCCGTTTAATGACTGGCAATCGCATTGGTATGATCGATTTCGGAATTGCTGCGCCGACACCAGACAATAAAGCGGCATTTTACGGGATTGTGGATGGGATGCATCAAATCTATTCCAATAACTTTGATATTAGCCGGTTGTTCGAACAGTTTATTAGGTTTTTTGTCAATGACTTATACCGGGCACTTCGTCGTCTGGCATCTCATAACCAATCGCTGTCTAAGAATACCTCTAATGAGACAGAAAACTATACTCAGGAAATCGGCAAACTGGCCCAGGCAGCCTTTAAAACTGCCGTCGGCGTGGAAAATATACGTGCTCTGATTGAAGACGGACGTATCCTGCAAATCATGAATCAGGTTATCAATAAAGATAACCGTTTCGGCTTGGTAATAAAATTGGAAGCCTCAGAAATCTTGCGGGCTACCCAAACTTATATGTCGTTAGTGGACACGCTTGGCCGGCGGACGGCAGTCATGCCGAAGGTTCTGAGAAACGTAGTCGAACGTGTTCAACGCGAGCACCCTGAAGTACTTAGTAAAAATGACGGCGAAATAAGTGTTTCGCAGGCCTTGGATATAGTCAGTAATTGGTTGGAACGGGTAGCCAACCGTGACCCGTTACTCTTTTCGCAACTGATGAAACGTATTAAAATGGGTACATCCACGCTCAAACCGAGAATGCCGGTACGGCATAAAGTAAGTCGCAGAGTTGAGCGGGTTGAACCAGAAAAGGAGCAAATCAATGCTTAAGGACTTTATATTATTCATTAAATATCCGTATACTGCCGGTGTGATTGCGACTATCTGGCTGGGAAGTGCTATCCTCATGGCGATTGACCGCAACCTAGATGGCATCCGCATTGTCATCATCAACATGTTGGCCAGTGTTATAATTGCCGCCTTCGGTTTCGGCGGCAAATCCCAGACTTAAGATATGATCGTTTAAGAGTAGTCAATAAAAATATTTATATTAAACTACTGAGTGCTTAACTATTATTTAAGACCAACAAGGAGTTTCATGGTTAATGATGACTTAGTGCTGAAAACAGTAAACCTTAAAAAATCATTCACTACCAAGAAGAAAATAGTCGAAGCCGTCCGTGGTGTTGATATTGTAGTAAAAAAAGGCCAGATATACGGTTTTCTGGGCCCTAACGGGGCCGGCAAAACAACTACTCTCCGTATGCTGACAACATTATTACCGATTGACGAAGGTGAGGCCATGGTCGCCGGATATGATGTCAAAAGGCAACCAGGCGAGGTTCGTAAGCATATTGGCTATGTTAGCCAGTTGGGTGGAGCCGATGATCAGGCTACTGGACGTGATGATCTGATATTACAGGCCCAGCTTTACGGCGTGTCACTGTCGGCTTCTAAAAAACGGGCAAAAGAACTTATCGATGCTCTGCAGCTCAGCGAATATGCTGATCGTAAAGTCACAACTTATTCCGGCGGCCAGCGTCGCCGGCTAGATATTGCTATCGGTATAATGCACCGTCCGGACATCCTATTTTTGGATGAACCGACTACCGGTCTCGATCCGCAAAACCGGGCTAATATGTGGCAGCAAATCCGCATGCTGCGCGACAATGGCACAACGATCTTTTTGACGACACACTATCTTGAAGAAGCTGATATATTATCCGATTATCTGACGATTATGGATCATGGCAAGATCGTTGCCGAAGGTACGCCGCGCGAACTGAAACGCCAAATATCCGGTGATGCGGTAATTATTAAACCGAAGCAAGAAGGCAAGACAATCGAAAAAATTCAAAAATACGTCAGCAATCTTTCATTTGTCAAAGATACCAGAGTGGAAGGGGAGTCCATTCACCTTTACGTCGAAGATGGCACCCAGGCTTTACCGCAGATCTTTTCTCTTCTGGAATCTAAAAAGATTGGTTTAGACACTGTTTCTTTGGCCGAGCCGTCATTAGATGATGTATTTTTGAAACAGACCGGCCGGAGTTTGCGCGACGGGGAGAAGAAAACCGAAGGAGGGGCTCGGGGATGAAACTTTTTAAAGATATTGAATTGCTCATCAAACGCCCTTTTCTGCAGGAATTTCATAATCCAACCTGGTTATTCGTCAGCGGTTCGACGCCACTGATGTATCTGGTGCTATTCATGCCGCTGTTAAAACGTTTGGCCAGTGGACCAGGATTTTCTTCCGGTAATGTGATCCAATTGTTTTTGCCTGGGATCATTGCCCTACTGGCATTCGGTACCGGTAACTTCGCCGGCTTCAGCACTATTTTCGAGTTGCGTAACGGCTTTATTGAAAGGCTCCGGGTCACGCCGGCCAGCCGTTTTGCCCTGTTGATGGGACCGATCGTGTCTTCAATGGTCTGGTCGCTGATTTTTGCAACTGTGATTATTGGCCTTAGTGTCCCGTTCGGATTCCATATCCACCTATTGGGATTATTAGTTTATGCCATCCTGCTGATTTTGATGATTATTTTATTCTCATCAATATCAACCTCTTTAGCTATCCTGACCAGAGAGATAAGTACTTTTGCTGCCATTGTAAACGGAGTTAACCTGCCATTAATTCTATTGGCGGGAGTTATGCTGCCTCTGTCGCTGGCGCCGCACTGGATGCGGTTGGTGGCCCATATCAACCCGCTTTATTACGTTGTTGAAGCCGGCCGGGCTTTAGCCAACGGCCAAATCGGGGTAAGTGTTGTCACCGAAGCATTTGCGATCATGGTTCCGCTCACGATCGTGATACTGTGGTGGTCGATGCGGATCTACCGCCGGGCTGTTTCCTGAAAGAGAATTTTATTTGTCGCTAATACTTTGAATCTGTTTTACTTTTAAAGCTAAACCGGTAGCCGGATCAGCTTCGATTAGCAAGGCATTAAACTGCGAACGGCCGCTATTCTCTAGGATATTGCGGGTTTGTTTGTCGTCTCGCCAGCGGGGGATAACGCTGTCAAAAGCTATGCCCAGTGATGAGTCAAGCGAACCGCACATACCGACATCGGTAATGTGGGCGGTGCCTTTCGGCAAAACCATGGCATCAGCTGTCGGCACGTGCCAGTGATCGCCGATTACGGCGGTTACTTTGCCGTCCAGATAGTAGCCGATGATAATTTTCTCGCTGCTGAAATCACCGTGGAAATTAACTATCGTGGCAATCCGCGGCTGATGGCGCTCGGTCTCCAGAATTTTATCTATTAAGCGCAGGGGATTGTCAAATAACTTATCAGCGTCCCGGCCGACAACATGGCCAAGCAGACTGATTACCAGGACTGCTCCTTGCGGCAAGTGTAAATACTTATAACCCAGCCCCGGAGTTCCCTCGGGATAATTTGCCGGCCGGATAATCGGGGCTTTAGGGTCGTTAAGAAGCGGGAAAATATCCTCTTCGTTTAGAATCCAGTTGCCGCCGGTTGCAAAATCAACACCGGCCCCCAGCAAGCGCTTGAAATCATGGCTGGAAATACCGCGGCCCCGGGTCACGTTTTCGGCCTGGGCAATCACCAAATCAATGGCTTCGGACTTCCGTAACTCAGGTAACAGGCGCTCCACAACCGTTAATCCGAAATCACCGACTACGTCCCCGACATATAGTATTTTCACGCTTGACTTCCTAGTTGATTATTTAGCAAATTCTATAGCGCGGGTTTCGCGGATAACGTTGACTTTGATCGTACCGGGATACTGCATTGTCGATTCGATCTTTGTGGCAATATCGCGGGCCAGACGGATAGCAGTTAAATCATCAATCTGCTGCGGTTTGACAAAAACCCGGACTTCCCGGCCGGCGCTTATGGCGTAGGCCTTTTCAATGCCCTCAAAGCCGGTAGCCACATTCTCCAGTTCTTTCATGCGGTCCCCAAAGTTCTCGGCGCTGATGTTGCGGGCTCCCGGACGGGAGGCGCTGATAGCATCAACTGCCCTGATAATTAGCGCTTCGACAGTGGTGGCTTCAACGTCATCATGATGGGCTTCGGCGGCATGGGCGACCTCTTCCGGTGCACCATACTTGCGCAGCATTTCACCGCTGATGTGGTGGTGTTTGCCTTCCATCTTATGAGTCAAGGCTTTGCCTAAGTCATGGACCAGGGCCGCGTACTTGGTTGTTTTTACGTCGGCGCCCACTTCCTCGGCGATCATACCGGCCAAGTGAGCCATCTCGGTACTATGCTTCAGTACGTTTTGGCCGTAACTGGTGCGGTATTTCAGTTCGCCCACCAGATGCAGTATTTCTTTCGGTATGCCGATTATCCCGACTTCCCGGGCAGCATCTTCGGCGGCATGGATGACATCCTTATCAACTTCTTTTTGCGCTTTTTCAACAACTTCTTCGATCCGTCCGGGGTGTATCCGTCCGTCCTTAATCAGCATCTCCAGCGCTTGCCGGGCAATTTCTCGGCGCACCGGATCAAAACTGCTGAGTACGATATAACCGGGTGTGTCGTCAACCATAATGTCGACGCCGGTGGCCCGTTGTAGCGCCTGGATGTTGCGTCCTTCCTTACCGATGATCCGCCCTTTCATTTCATCATCTTCCAGTTTGATACTGGTGACCGTCCGTTCGGCGGTAACTTCGCTGGACATCCGCTCCATCGCAGTGGTAAGAATGATAGCTGCCTGGTCTTCGGCATTTTCTTTGGCCTCATTCTGGAGCTTATCCACCAAACCGACAAGGTCGGCCCGGATATCGCGCTCCGTCATTTGCATGAGTTTTTCACCGGCTTCCTGTTTGCTCAGCTTGGCGACTTTCTCTAGTTTCTCCTGCTGTTTTTGCCGGATATCTCTGATCTCGTTTTTCAGGTCTTCGACGTCGCCTTCCGATTTCCGTAATTTATCAGACCGTTTATCGATATCGTCTATTTTTCTGTCAAAACTTTCTTCACGTTGGACAAGACGCTGTTCCAGCTCTTTCAGCTCCCGCCGGCGTAGTTGTTCTTCTTTGCGGGTTTCCTCGTTAATCCGTCCAGCCTCATTGCGGGCGTCATTGATTATTTTGCTGCCTTCTCGTTTTGCTTTTTCTAGTTCTTTATTAGCCTGGTCAGTGGCTGTGCCGATTCGCTTTTTTGTAACGGCCATATTCGCGCCAAAACCAACAGCAAGTCCCGCCAAAGACAGGACTATGGTAAGTGGTCCCATGACTTCCTTTCTATCGCAGATAGAATTTGTTAAAGACAATCGCTTTCACTTCTCTAGTCCAAAAACAAATTATCTGATAATCGAGTTGAATTATATAGTTAATCGTTCAAAATGGCAGTGCTCTCAAAACGCACATATCCAATATAACTATAACCTTTAGTCATAATTCCAGTCAATTATTTCTTTGGCGGCGTGATATGGACCGGCGCCCCGTAAAATGGCATGACTGGCTTTTGATCGGGTTCCGCAAGCAAGCTTTTAAGGCCCTTATCCAGCCAGTTTTTACCCTGGGAACCGGTAATGGGTATCTGCAAACTATAGCTGATACTGTTAGCGACACTTAATCCGATCCGCAGTCCCGTAAAACTGCCGGGCCCCTCATAGCAAACGACGCCGCCGATTTGCGGTAATTTTATATGCTGCTTAGCCAGTAACAGCCTAATCTTTTCATGTATCGTATCAGCTAATTGGCGGTGCGCTTCCCAGTGCTCATAGCCAAGTTGTTTACCTTCGCCAGTGAATAATCCGATTTCGGCAATCGGGTCGCTTGTCTTAACCGTCAGTATGAACATTACTTCAGTTCCTTAATCATATAACCCAGTGTTGCTGGATAGGAAAAATCTAAATGCCGCTCATTGTCAGCTGTCTGGGTGAAAGTTATCGCCAGTTGTTTTTCCGGTAGCAGTTGGCGGACGACATTGGACCATTCGATGACAATAACACTGGCCGGTTCACTCAGCACCTCTGCCAGTTCGCTTGATAAAATACCCGGCTCAGATATCCGGTAAAAGTCAAAATGATACAGACTCAGTTTTTTGCCCGGGTAAACATTGTTTATTTTAAACGTCGGGCTGCTGACCAGAGCCTGGCTACCGAGTCCTTTAGCCAGTCCCCGGACAAAAGTTGTTTTACCGCTGCCGAGATCGCCGATTAAGTCAATAACCTCGCCGCCGCGCAATTGTTTACCAATCGCCGCCGCCATAGCTTCTGTTGCTGCCGGGCTGTTTGAAATAGTTTGCCAATGCTTTTCAGACATAATGGAAGATACTGTAACGCATAACAAGTAATCAAGACAAGCTGCAGACATATTGCTAGTGATTGCGCTATACTAATTTTATGCTACAGCTTAGTCAGGCACTTCTTAACCGTCCGGTGTTAAGTCTGCGTACAGGGACAACAATCGGTAACGTGACGACGCCGATAATTAATCCTAACAATCTTAAAATTGAGGGATTTTATTGCCAGGACAAGTTCGATAAAAAAAAGCAACGGATTTTACTCTACCAGGATATCCGCGACATTATGCCCCAGGGTTTTGTAGTTGATGATCATGAGGTCCTCAGCGAATCGCATGAATTAGTCCGTTTGCAGGAAATTATTAAATTGGAATTTATGCTTATCGGTAAACCGGTTGTCACGCAAGGTAAGGACAAAGTCGGTAAGGTCAGTGATTATGCTACCGAAATTGAAACGATGTATATCCAAAAACTTTATGTCAGCCAGCCGCTGCTTAAAAGCCTGACCGGTGGTTCACTCAGTATTGACCGTTCGCAAATCATGGAAATCACCAACCGCCGGATTATTATTACCGATTTGTTGCAACCGACTAAAGTCCGGGCTGAGGCGGCCATAGTCTCATGAGACAATCACGGGGTTGCCAATACCGGGTTTCTGCCAAAGCGCTAATTACTGACCAGAACCATAAATTGCTCTTTGTTGAGGAAAATAAGCATCACGGCTTTGAGCTCCCGGGAGGCGGGATTGAAATCGGGGAATCGGTATTTGAAGCTCTGCAGCGGGAACTTAGTGAAGAGTTGGGCGCCAAACTTGTCGGGTTGGCTGCGGCTCCGGCCTACGTCTGGTTTATTGGCGGCGAGGTAGTCTGGCTGATTTATGAGGCCAAAATTGCAGAAATCAGTGAATTTGCCGCATCGGTGCATATCGCCGGCGCCGGCTATTATGACGTCAATGAATTATTAAACCGTCAGGCAGACGGGCTGGGCTATTGCTGCCGCTTAAATCACCGGGATCTGCTGGATTATATGAAGGGCGCCGCTTAACCCTTGACGGCTTTTTTGATGCTGGAGTAATCAAAACCCTGCTGGGCCAGGTAGCGCATCAGCCTGAGGTCGTCGTTGGCGTATTTAGACTGCTGGCGTTTTTTTCGGACTATTTCGGTGATCGCTGCCTCATCGTTGCTGCCGCCGGCTGAAGTTACTTCGCTGATAATGCTGTCCTCAACGCCTTTTTGGCGCAGTTCCTGGATAATCCGGCGCTGGCTGAATGACCTTAGCTGCCGGTTGTTGATCCAGGTCCGGGCAAAAACCGTATCATCAACCAGTCCGAGTTGTTTCAAGCGGTTGATAATGTCCTGCCGGGCATTGGCGTCGGCCTGTTTGCGCTCCAGATATATGTCGACTTCTTTTTGGCTGTGGAGCCGTGACGTGCAGTAACTTAAGGCCCGCGCGTACAACTTGTCATTGGCGGCTATCTTTTGTAGCGCTTTAAGTTGCAGCTGCTCAATTATCTGGCCCTTGTACAATTTTTGTTCGAGCAGTTTTTGGCTGCTCAGTGAGAAGCAGAAACGGTCATCGATGAATATTGAATAACGGTCGGTCAGCTTGAGTTGTTGTTTGATAGCCGTAATTACCATTTGGGAAAGTTGTACCGCGAAGGCATTACTAACTGGCTTTTCCAGCAGATTCTTTGACCTTGGCAGCAATCTCGGCCATCACCTTTGGGTTGTTGCGGAGGTACTCTTTGGAGGCTTCACGGCCCTGGGCGATTTTCTGGCCCTTGTACGCGAACCAGGCGCCTGATTTTTCAACGATGTTATAAGTAGTTGCTAAATCGAGAATGTCACCGCTGCGGCTGATACCTTCGTCATACATAATGTCAAACTCGGCTTCGCGGAAAGGCGGAGCGATCTTGTTTTTGACGACTTTGACGCGGGTATGATTGCCGATGACTTGTTCGCCCTGCTTAATCTGGGCCAGCCGTCGGATATCCATTCTTACGCTGGCGTAAAATTTCAAGGCGTTGCCGCCGGTAGTCGTTTCGGGGTTGCCGAACATAATGCCGATCTTCATGCGGATTTGATTAATAAATATAACAGTGGCTCTACTGCGCGAGATGACGGCTGTTAATTTTCTGAGGGCTTGGCTCATCAGGCGGGCCTGTAGGCCGGGCAGCGAATCGCCCATGTCGCCTTCAATTTCGGCTCTGGGAACCAGTGCGGCAACTGAGTCGACAACAATGATATCAACAGCGTTGGAGCGGACCAGTGTCTCGGTAATTTCCAGGGCCTGTTCACCGTTATCCGGCTGGGATAATAGTAAATTACTAGTATCAACACCAATCCGTTTGGCGTATGAAGGATCAAGCGCGTGTTCGGCGTCAATAAAGGCCGCCGTACCGCCGTTACGCTGGACTTCAGCGATGGCGTGCAGAGCAAGAGTTGTTTTGCCGGAACTTTCCGGTCCGTAAATTTCGACAACCCGGCCTTTGGGCAAGCCGGCGCCGAGAGCCAGATCCAGTGACAAGCAGCCGGTTGATATGCATTCCACTCCCGAAACATGACCTTCGCCGAGTTTCATAATCGAACCCTTGCCGAATTGTTTCTCAATTGTTTCCAGCGCCAGTCCAAGCGCTTTAACCTTACCGTCGCCACCCGTTTCCTTATCCTGTGCCATAGTAATCCTCCCTCAAACGCTTTGTACTCTTCTTATGTGTAGGTCTGATTATATCAGTACCGGGCGGTGTCGTCTAAAGCTTATGCTTAATCGTGGTAGCGGATTTTCTTATATCTTATATAATGAACGGTATTATGGGTGGCAAGACGACTCCAGCCGAAACATCAATTTCGCAAACTAAAAAGGGTATCCAACAGATTATTTCGCGGGCTTTAAAAAGCGGTGCGACAACGATTCACATTGAACCGATGGGGCAATATGTAGTGGTGCGTTACCGGCGGGGCGGCACGCTCTACCAGGCCACCACGCTGCCAAAATCAACTGCCTCTATCCTGGCCAGACACTTCAAACATCTGGCACAGTTAGATGTCAGCCAAACCCGGACTCCGCAAAGCGGCCAGTTCCTGCAACACAATGGCCGTAAAATGTGTACTATCCAGGTATCAACTCTGCCGGTTATCGACGGCGAAAAACTGACGCTGACATTGCCAAGCGCTAATCTGGTAACCAAAAGTTTACAAGGACTGGGTTTATGGGGGGATAGCCTATCAGTTATTCAACAGGCCCTAACTCAACCGACCGGTTTGATTCTAATTGCCGGACAACAACAAACCGGTTCACTGGCGGTTCAGACGGCCGTGCTGCAACTACTGGCTCAAGCTTCTCTGGCGATAGCCTATATCGGTGATAATGAAATGCCGGTTTTAGCAGGAATTAAATCCGTCAAAATCCATCCTGATGCTGGTTGGGGATTTAACCGTTATCTTCAGGTATTGGCCAAGCAGCACTTCGACGTAATCGGCCTTAGCACCATTATTGACCGCCGGACCGCTCAGACAGCCATAGCTATTGCTGAGAAGGGGCCGCTGGTTATGGCCACCATACATGCCAATACTGCCGTGCAGGGCTTACTCTATATGCAACGGGCCACCCGCCAGCTCAGCAGCATTGTCTTAACCCGGGCCATTATTGGCAATGTTTTTGTCAGGGGTCTCTGCAGTCATTGCCGCGAAGCCTACATGCCTTCTACTGAGGAAAGGCAATCTATGCAAGCGGTTTTTAAGATTGAAACGCCGGCAATCATGCAACGGTATCATGATTTGGAGCAGCAGGCATTCGGAGCCGGTTTATGTCCTGAGAACGAGCTAAGCAACAGTGACGGTACTGTATCTAAACTATGGCAGGCCCATCCGCTCGGCTGCAAATTTTGTGATAATACCGGTTACGGACCGCAGGTCGGTTTGTTTGAAGTCTGCCAGCCGGCGTCGGCGCTATTTAACGCCTTGTCGACGCAAAAATCTTTATCTGAATTGCAAACTATCGCCATCAAGGCCGGTATGATCAGTCTTAAAATCGATGGTTTCATAAAAACTCTGCGCGGTTTAATTGATTATCCTACACTGCTAAAAGTAGGCGAGCATTATGGCCGATAAACGTTTTAGAGCAAACGCGGTTGCGAGTTTTTTTTAGTAGTCGGCAGGTTTAGATGCTTATAAGCGCTGGACGTTACTTTCCGGCCTCTCGGCGTACGTTCTAACAATCCAATCTGTAATAAATATGGTTCAATAAAATCTTCAATGGTAGATCTTTCCTCGGATGTCAGAGCGCTCAGCGTCTCGATACCGACTGGCCCACCGGCGTAATTATCGATAATCGCCAGCAGCAGCATGCGGTCGGTGCTGTCCAGACCTAGCTCGTCTACCTCTAGCAGTTGCAGGGCTTGCAAGGCGGTGTTCTCATCAATCTTACCGTTGCCATGAACCTCTGCGTAATCCCGGGTACGCTTTAGCAGCCGGTTGGCAATCCGGGGCGTTAAGCGGGACCGGTTGGCCAGTACCTTAGCTGCCGGGCTGTCAATCGCGACGCCTAAAATACCGGCAGCCCGCTTAACGATCTGTTCGATTTCCTCGGGACTATAGAATTCCAACCGGTGGATCATGCCGAAACGGTCTCTTAACGGTGCCGCGATCGCCCCGGTCCGGGTAGTTGCGCCGATAAGCGTGAATTTAGACAGGTCCAGGCGCAGACTGTGGGCGCTTGGCCCCTTGCCGAGCATAATATCCAGTTTGAAATCTTCCATGGCGGCATACAGCACTTCTTCAACGACCCGGTTAAGACGGTGAATCTCGTCAATAAATAAAATATCACCCTCGTTTAGATTAGTCAGCAGGCTGGCTAAATCGCCGGCCCGGTCAATCGTCGGACCTGATGTTACCCGTATCTGAGCGCCCATCTCCCGGGCAATGACGTTAGCCATAGTTGTTTTTCCCAGTCCGGGCGGACCGTAGAGCAGAATATGGTCAAGCGGTTCATGGCGCATCTGGGCAGCGGCAATCGCTAATTTAATATTTTGCTTAAGCCGTTCTTGGCCGATGTAGTTCTTAAAATCAGCCGGCCGCAGCGTTTGTTCAAATTCTTTTTCCTGCTCGTTGTCTTCAGGTTTGGCACTAGTTTGGGTGATATGATCAATCATTATTTATTCCTAAGCGCGCGGGTGACGCGTTGTTCGGTCGGTAGCGAAGAATCAATCGGCTGCAGAGCCTGCATGGCATCATGAACCGAAAAACCAAGTGCCAGCAGCGCTGCCACGGCATCATCTTGCAGGGCTGCAGCTTCAGACTGCAACAGGCCGCTGGCCGTTATATCGACGCCGGCTAATCCGACTTTATCTTTTAAATCGACCACAATCCGCTCGGCGACCCGCTTACCGATACCGGGCGCGGCTTGGATCAGTTTGGTGTTGCCGCTGGCAATTGCTTGCCTGACCGTATCGGTAGAGCCGATACTGAGTAAACTTAGCGCGACTTTCGGGCCGACGCCGTTAACTTCGATTAAACGTTCGAAAAGCTGTTTTGTCTCAATCCGTAAAAAACCATAGAGATCATGGCTGTTTTCACGGATATGCTCGTAGATATAAAGGGTTGCGGTCTGGTCACCGGTCAATTGTCCTTGGTCCTCGTGCACAACAAAGACACCGTAGCCAACTCCCTGCACATCGACTACCACTGCATTTAGGGCTTTTTCAGTTATACGACCAGTTAGCATGGCAATCATGTGCTTGTATTATCGCATAGTCATGATGTGAGTGATAGAACAGGCCAAGGCATCAGCGCAATCATCGGGTTGCGGAATAGTCGATAAGTGCAAAATTACTCTAACCATTTCCTGAATTTGCTTTTTTTGGGCCCGGCCGTAACCAGTCAGGGTCATCTTAATCTGCAGCGGCGTATATTCATAAATCGACAAACCGGCTTGTTGGCCGCAGAGCAGCACAACGCCCCTGGCTTGCGAGACAGTCATCGCGGTAGTGACATTCTGGGCAAAGAATAACGTTTCGACGGCCATTTCCTGCGGCCGGGTATCGGCAATAATAGCACTCAGTTCATCATAAATGGTACCCAACCGGACGGCATCATTCTGTTTGGCAGATGTCCGGATAACTCCGGCGTCAACCAGCTTGGGATATTTCTTTTCCGGATCTGACTCAATGATGCCAAAGCCTAAAATTCCAGTTCCGGGGTCAATGCCGATGATACGCATATAAATTATTCGGTCATAATAGTTGAATGTATTTCAAAATTGACATGCGTATTGGTCACATCGTCCAAGTCTTCAAGGGCTTCCATCAGGCGGATGATTTTTCCGGCAGTCTCTTTGTCGCTGATGGTCACGGTAGTTTTGGGTACATAGGTTAGCTCGGCTTCATCTATCTCTAGTCCGCTTTTTTGCAAGCTGTCTCGGACTTTTGCGAAATCGTGCGGTTCGGTGTAGATGACCGTCTCGCCATCTTCTTCCTGGGCATCTTCCGCCCCAGCGTCAAGAGATTGCATCAGAATGTCATCATTACTGCCTTTGACGCGAATAATGCCTTTGCGGTCGAATTGGAAGGCCACAGCGCCTTTTTCGGCCAGTGATCCGCCGTGTTTGGTGAAAGCCAGCCTGATATCCGGATAAGTCCGGTTAATATTATCAGTTGCCGCTTCAACAAGAATCGCCACGCCGCCTGGTCCGTAGCCTTCATATAGCATTTCCTGGAGCTGGGCTTCGCCTGATTTACCGCTGCCTTTGTCGATAGACCGTTGGATGTTTGCCATCGGCATGTTAGCTGCCCGCGCTTTATCAATCGCTAAACGCAGGCTGAAGTTAGTTTCCGGATCAATACCGTTGTGGGCGGCAATGGCAATCATATGGCCAAGCTTGGTAAACAGATTTCCCTTGGCCGCGTCTTTAAGACCTTTCTGCCGTTTGATAGTCGACCACTTGGAATGACCTGACATAACAGTATTTACCTCAACTTATAGGTTATTAACTCTGTTATTGTAACAAAAAACGGTAACTTTCCCCAACTGTCAAATTATGGCGTGGCGGGCGTCGCGATCAAGCCGGCCACGTAAGCCTGAATGGCGCTGTAGTTATCAATGCCGGCAATCGGTATCAGTGCGTCTTCTCTATCAGTGGTAATATAACCTTCTATTAGGGCATTACTGCCGGACTCGCTTAACGTTAAAGACTGGATGTTATTTAATTTAACTTTTTTAGCAATACCATAAAGAGCCTGGGCGTCATCTGTTCTAAAGTCTGTCTGGACGTTATTGCCAACGGCGTCAAACAAGTTGCCGATCTTTACCGGATTGGTAGCGACACCCAGTGATGAAGCTTTCTGCTCGACGGCTACCAGCATCTGCCGCTGGTGCTGGGTCCGGTCAAAGTCGGCCTGCGGAAAACCG
>DATKGQ010000021.1:0-2355 GCA_035510715.1 Saccharimonadales bacterium (SeqCode)
AATGGTTTCGGTCCCTGTAGACGAAACAGACATATCTCCGGAGCCATAGTACGGATACGTAGCAGGAGAAGTGATACCCTTGCTATAGAAATTGGTGTCGGGGCCATACATTGAAAAC
This sequence comes from Saccharimonadales bacterium (SeqCode), assembly GCA_035510715.1. Classification (GTDB taxonomy): domain Bacteria; phylum Patescibacteriota; class Saccharimonadia; order Saccharimonadales; family UBA4665; genus DATKGQ01. The sequence continues at coordinate 119 of DATKGQ010000021.1, forward strand.
GTCCCGCCGTCGGTGCCGCTGCCGGAGACGGTATATGAAACAGTGAAACCTTTGTTTACTTGTTCCGGCGATAGAGCTGACATCGTGCAGCTAAAGGTCGGGGCAGAAGATGCCGGACAAGTAACCTTTATGGTCTGGCTATAGGTATCCGGATAATTTTGATAACCATTAGGCCACGCACTGGCAAATGTTTCTGCTTGCACGCTCCATGTTGTTGGCGATGAGCCCAGATCACTGCTCACATCGATTGAATATGCTGTAGGGGGCGCCGCCGGGACATTAGTGGGCACTGAATCCCCGCCGTGGGATGCAGTAACAGTAACCGGATAGGAATTATGATTTTCATCGTAATTCGAAGTGTTACCGGATATAATACCTGCCGCCGAACAGGCAGCCGTGAGAGTCGGGTTGGGCGGTACGCACCTTGAGTCAACATAAAGTATATTAGAGTTCCATGGGCATAGTAATTGCTTGGTATGTATTAAGTAAGCGGTAATATTGCCACAATTTTTCTTGATTTCAAAAAATGGTAACTTTGGCCCATTAATATAAGCTTGATAGAAAAACTTTACGGATTCTTGCGTTTCGCCGTTAGCCGTCTGATAAAACGCATCGTCGCCATTGGAGTCGGTCGGTGAATCAACGTAGCCATAGTATGAGTTGCCAAAACTGGCGTGATAAGTTACGGGGGACGCCCAATCAACCAAGCCATTTAGTTGAAAACCTTCAACCAGATCCTTAAATGCGCCGTCGCTAAGACTGGATTTCGCGATTGCTATTCCGTTATCGGCATTTGCGTTATTAAAAGCATCCATTCCTGAAAAGGTGTCAATAATAAAAGCTGCTCCTATCTCATCTTGTCTGGTGGCGCTATATATTCTAGTGTTCATTAAACTTACAAAAACATTAGCGCAACTATTAGGGAGGGCGGCATCATTCTCCACATTATCGCAATCACCGGGTCCGCTGCCCGGGTGGATAGGGATCGCGTCATCGGTACCGACCGGGCCGGCCTGAGTAAACACCGCACCTGTGTCTGCCGGCGGAGTAGAAGCCACAGTGGCATGTTGCCCTGTAAAATACCCTAAATCTGGGCCGGAAAGGTTAAAGCAAGCCCATATAGTATCGTTCGTGCATGAATCAGCCCGTGAATGCCCTGTCGTCAAGGATACTATTAAGCCGGTTACTATCAAAATGGCAAGTGCATACTTAGCAAGTTTCATTTACTCAGCTCCTGGATAGTTTGCTCGAATCCGATTTTATCCCCTGGAGTCATAAGATCTTTAGGATTTAACGCCGCAATAGCTTTGTTGTAGTAAATAATAGCCTGAGCGTTCTGATCGGTTTTCTGGTAAGCCTCGGCGAGAGCTTCATCGAGGTATAGAATATTTTGCTTCGGTGATAAGGCTTGAGCTTGTAAGTATTCATTTATTGCCTGAGCATATTGACTGCTCTCGAGATAGACCCCACCAACTTGCGTAATAGCAAACTGCTTATTGGCAACCGATGGCTTGCTAGCTAAGAATTGTGACAAAGTCTGTTGAGCCGCTTTGGGATTCGAATTCAAACCGTCATTTTGGATATTACTCTCAAAAACTGTGCCGCTTATCGGAGTTGGGTTCTTGTACAGTCCCCAGTAAATAGCTCCGCCAATACATACCAGAACGATTACAAAAATAATCACTATTGTCCGCTTTGATCTCAGCCGAGACCGATAACCGGCGGCTTGATTAATATCCATACTGGTTGTCTCATCTGTAGGTTTTTGTTTCTCTTCAACCATAGATAGAAAAAGTATATCAAAAGCACAAGCCTTTTAACAGCAATAGGAATGCAAATATAAGATACAAATTTTTGGGACAATGAAATTTTGATTTTAGAGTTAGGGAAATACTTATATATGATTAGGTCTAGGATTTCGACTCGTTTTTTACTTGGCTTTACCATTCCCGTGATTAGCTGCACCGCCAAAGGGTATAACTTGGCCGCCGGCATCTTCAATCCAGTATCCTTTAACTCCGTCAGCCGCGATATCAACTACCGGTCCGGCAAGCCGGCGACCGACTAGGTCGCCTTCGCATTTCTCTTTGAAACAGAACACACGACCCGTTGAAGAAACCAGCCGGTAGCCGCTGCCATCAGGAGCTGCTTCTATCCCGACTATGGGCTTACTAAGTTTCTTTCCTTCTAAAGAACCATCATCTGGCGCATTAAAAGCAAAAACATCACCATTTGCG
>DATKGQ010000022.1:0-24444 GCA_035510715.1 Saccharimonadales bacterium (SeqCode)
TTTACTATTACCAGAAACAACATTACCGTGCCAAGTGTTAATTACAAAATTTTAACAGGCAACATTGGCTACATGCAGATCAATCAATTCAGTAATGATACATCCAGCTTAGCCCAACAAGCAGCTCAGGAGTTTCAACAAGATAAAGTAAAAGGTGTGATTCTGGATTTAAGAGATAATCCCGGCGGACTTGTAGATGCCGCAGTCAATGTTTCAAGTTTATGGTTATCAGAAGGCGAAACCATAATGCAGGAAAAGACCGGCAATGTGGTTGACCAGACCTACACGTCGACTGGAAACGACTTATTAAACGGTATCCCAACAGTGGTTTTAATTAACGCCGGCAGCGCTAGTGCCTCAGAGATTGCAACCGGTGCGTTACATGATAATAATGCTGCTTACGTAATTGGTCAGAAGAGTTATGGTAAGGGTGTGGTACAACAAATCGATAATCTGCCTGGTGGTGCAGAATTGAAAGTAACAATTGCTAGCTGGTATCGACCAAACGGGCAAGACATAAATCATATCGGCATTACACCCGATAAGGTTGTTCAAATGACCACACAGGATGCTCAAAGTGGTCAAGATCCCCAGTTAACTGCGGCTGAGCAATATTTGAATAGCCATTAATCTTATTTTCCGCTTGCATCGATTGTAAGCGATGCGTTAGTATCAATGTGATAAAGGGTAAGGTGAAGGTGGCCAAAAGACCAACTAAGTATGTATTTGTAACAGGAGGTGTCCTTTCCGGATTGGGTAAGGGCATTACTGCTGCTTCGATCGGCAATCTCTTAAAGGCCCGCGGATTCAAAGTAAATATTCAAAAATGCGATCCCTATCTGAACGTTGATGCCGGTACACTTAATCCGCGTGAACACGGCGAATGTTTTGTCACAAAAGATGGCGCCGAAACCGATTTGGATCTAGGCCACTACGAGCGCTTCTTGGATGAAGAACTTACAAGAAAAAGTTCTATCATGGCAGGCAAGATACTACAGGAAGTAATTAAAGATGAGAGATCTGGCCGATATGAAGGGCATACGGTTCAAATTATTCCTCATGTAACAAATGCTGTCCAAGAATACATCCGAGCAGCTGGTGAGGATTTTGATGTTCTTATTGTGGAAATAGGTGGTACAGTTGGAGATTTTGAGGGGTTAAGTTTTATTGAAGCGATTCGTGAGTTTGGGCTAAAAGTGGCTATAAACGATTGCGCTCATGTTCATGTTGTCTATTTACCGTATTTGGGTGCGAGTCAAGAAACAAAAACTAAACCAGCCCAAAATTCTGTTCGGGAATTACGAAGTCTTGGCATATCACCAGACATACTTATTGCCCGGAGCGAAGATCCTGCCAAGCTAGACGTAAAGCACAAATTGAGTTTATTCTGTGGAGTAGACGAGGGCTCTATTGCTTTATTGCCAAATGCCGTAACAATATATCAGGTACCATTAACTCTGGAAGATACTGGCATAGGCGAGGCTATTTGCAAGAAACTTAAATTACGTTCTCGAAAACCTGATCTAAAAGCCTGGCGAAAGGTTGTTGATCAGGCTACAACAGACTTTAGTCCATCAGTAACGGTTGGAATAGTTGCTAAGTATATGGATAATCAAGATACTTATATGTCAGTTTTTGAAGCTTTAAGAGCAGCGGCTTGGTGGAATAATTGCAAACTTACTATTCGTTGGATAAATGCTGCCGAACTTGAAATCAATCCAGCAACTATGAGAGAACTTGGTAAAGTTGATGGGATAGTAGTACCCGGGGGATTCGGTATTCGTGGGCTAAATGGAAAAATTAAAGCAGCCCAGTACTGTCTTGCAAAGAAGGTACCTTATCTTGGACTTTGTCTGGGGCTCCAAATGGCCGTAGTCGGTGCAGCCCGTTCGGCAGGGTTAACAGAAGCGACGACTGCTGAGCTTGACGCACAATCCGTTCATCAAGTTATCCATACAATGGCCGATCAAGCCGGAAAAGAAAATACCGGTGGCACAATGAGGCTAGGCGACTACCCCTGTAATTTGGATAAAGATTGTTTATCGGCTAAACTCTATGGCCGCCGCCAGATTATAGAACGACATCGGCATCGTTATGAATGCAACAATGCTTATCGCGACTTATATGAATCGTGGGGCATTAAAGCGGTCGGTATATCGCCGGACGGTACCTTGGTGGAAATGATCGAAGCAATTGACCACCCTTTCTTTATAGCTAGTCAATTTCATCCAGAATTTAAATCAAGACCCAACCGGCCGCATCCTTTATTCAACGGTTTTATAGCTAATTTATTGCAAAACCAACAGAACTGAGCTAGTGTAACATCATGGATCAATCTTTTCCTCAACCAAAAATACAGTCTGATGGCGAACCGTATATACTTCCAACCCATTCAAAGCTAATTTTAATGGTGGAAGATGATGATAACCTAGCCAAAGTCTATTTAATGCGGTTTAAGGCAGAGGGATTTGATGTCAAGCGAGCCAATAATGGTGAAGATGCCCTAGCCGCCGCTACACAATATCATCCAGATCTGATACTGCTTGATGTCATGATGCCAAAAATAAGCGGTTTTGACGTTTTGGACATTCTACGCAACACTCCTGAGACAGCCAACATAAAAGTTATAATGCTGACCGCACTTGGACAAGAAACTGACAGAAAAAAGGCCGAAAACTTGGGTGTTGATGATTACCTGGTTAAATCCGAAGTAGTACTCAACGATATTATTCAAGACATCAAACGAGTACTGTCAATTTAGTAAACATTTACCTAGTGGATATACTAATTAAGCTACAATTGTTTACTTAACCGATACTTCAGTTCGCCGGACAGTTTTACCGGTAAATAAACGGACTTTTCTTTTCTTGAACTGAACTATACCATCTTTGGTCGCATAGATAGTAAAATTCCGGGCCAAAGCCGTACCACTACCTGATCGCTTAGTTAGGCCGACTTGTCGAATAATAGTTTGCCCAGTCTTTACTTGCTGATTGGCATAAAGCTTAACCCCTAGACGTTGTCCGGGGCTATCATGGGTATTTTTGCTGGTACCACCAGCTTTAACATGTGCCATATATATTTACTTCCTTGTAATTATAAGTAGTTCACGAGCAACTATCTGGTTAGCTCTGGCATATATAAGTCCAGTTGGTTCCAAGTGTTTAAAACTTCGTTGATTGTATCCTAATTGACCTAAATGGTCAAGACAAGATAGTCTGATAAATTGACCATCGGCAACTTGCCATGCCGGAACAGCAATACATAATTGTGTTTTTGAGGGGATCTGGTGGCCGATATTTTTAAGAAATCTCACAATTTCTTCATCACATCGCTGACGGATAGCAACCAGCTTATCCTTAATGGGGGGCTTATTTAATGGGGGTCCGAGAAACAGTTCTGATACGATAACATCAAAGTGATGATTCCAAACTGCCGTAGTGGCATTTTGAACTTCTAATACCGGATCGATGTTAGCGGCTATATCAAAACGAAGGCGCAACCAGTCTAAATTTGCCTTAGTATAATCAATCATTTTGGGATTAATATCTGATCCGTAGACACGATATCCCATCAGCAAGGCCTCCTGAAGTATGACACCAGTACCACAGAAAGGGTCAAGCAATATTAAAGAAGAGGGCAGAGAACCAGTCGCCAAGTTTATCATTATCTGGGCTAGTTTGGGCGGCAGCATACCGACCCGGGCATCACGTTTGGGTCGGTTATAATCCCGCATTCCATAACTTTCTATATCTTGGATGTCGACGGTTTGAGCTAAAATCGTTCGGTGGTTGTCGCAACATATCACAATTTCTATCCCATGATCTTTTGTAAGGTGATTATGAATTACTTGGGCGCTGCTTATATCCGACGAAGCATTTGGCACTAACCGTATTGATCGACCGTTCTTACGTAATATTTTTTTAATTGATAATCCCATTGCCATTATTTGAGTAATCTTAAGTCGGGAATTATATACACTTATACCAAGTGTAATTTTTCCGGTCGATAGCTCATTAATTTGAGCTGATAATATCGCCAATATTGTTTGTTGAATCTCGTCCCAATTTTCGCTAGCTAACACCTCTTTAATCAGACAAAGTTTTATTGTGCCACCTAGTCTATTAAAATTTATTGCCGCCGGCGGCCTATCAATAATTGCCGCTTGTTTAGATACAAACTGGATATTATCACCATAGAGCGACATTAACTCAGCTAACCCAATCAATGGTTGTCGGCCGAGAATACATAAACTTTGAGATTTCATGTTAGGAGTATACCGCGATTATAAAACTTTCCGATATAATACAATATCATAAATACTATGAGCGAGACCGTTCAACAATATCTAAAACATCACTGGAAAATTATTCTCAACATCGTCACAGTTGGTGCTTTGTTGATAGTTATTCTCTCTATCCACAGTGAATTAGTCGCAACTTTTAAGAATTTTGCGAAGGTACATGCCTGGATACTGTTGCTGATGGTGCCGATTGAAATACTAAATTATCATGCTCAGACGAAGCTATACGAAGGTCTTTTTAAATTGGTGGGCAATAAAGTTGAGTATAATCTGTTATACAAAACAGCCCTGGAATTAAATTTTATCAACAGTGTTTTCCCAAGTGCCGGCATATCAGGTGTTTCATATTTCGGCATGAGACTTCGTTCGGATAAGATTAGCGGCACCAAAGCCGCTATTGTTCAAATGATCAAGCTGGTATTAATTCTTCTCTCTTTTGAGATTCTACTGATAGTGGGCGTATTTATTATGGCAATTAGCGGTCATATCAGTGATCTGACAATCGCCATTGCCAGCTCGTTGTCTACAATTATGGTCGTCGGGACCATAGCCGTCATGATGATCTTAAGCGAGAAGAAAAGAGTCAATGCCACATTGTCTTTTATTACGGGGGTTATAAATCGAATTATCCATGTTATCCGACCAAAGCATCCAGAAACAATTACCGCTGAACGCTGGCGTCGAGGAGCACAAGAGCTGCATCATAACTATCTGATTATTAAGTCGAACTATAAAGAATTAAAGCAGCCATTAATTTATGCCACACTGGCGAACCTAACAGAAGTATTAGCAATATACGTTGTTTATGGAGCTTTTGGGCATTGGGTGAACATCGGCGCAATAATAATAGCTTATGCGGTTGCTAACTTTGCTGGTTTAGTGTCAGTGTTACCTGGCGGAATAGGTATATTTGAAGCACTCATGACAGCCGTATTGGTTACTGCCGGAGTACCGATAGGTCTTAGTATCCCAGTTACAGTCATGTATCGGGTACTTAACACTATTATCCAAGTTCCTCCTGGGTATTATTTTTATCATCATGCACTGCGCGGAAAAAGTCCTAGGGAGGCTTAAAAAGTCATGGATAACTCCTTAATTGTGACTGTCAGTGAATTTATTGATCTACTAAATCAAACATTGGAGTTTGCTTACCCGTCTATTAGCATAATTGGAGAATTATCAGATTTTAAAATTAGCAAAAACAAATGGATTTACTTTGATCTCAAAGACGATAAAGCAAAAGCTCGCTTCTTCGGCACAGTATACCAACTGCCTGGCCCACTTAAAGACGGACTAATGCTTAAAGTAAGAGCCATACCACACGTTCATCCCCAGTACGGGTTTAGTTTAACTGTTCAACATATAGCCCTGTCGGGTGAGGGGTCAATTAAACAGGCCAGCGATTTACTAAAAGCCAAGTTAATAGCTGAGGGCCTTTTTGCCGATGAGCGTAAACGCTCTCTACCGTACCCGCCTTCAAGGATTGGATTGATTACTTCTGTAGAATCTGCGGCTTACACCGATTTTTTAAAGATTATTAATCAGCGGTGGGGAGGGTTGGAGATTATTTTAAATAATGTCCAAGTTCAAGGCGAACCAGCAATCGAGCAAATAATCCAAGCCATCTCCCAATTTAATCAAATGGCTTACCCGCCGGAGGTATTGGTAATTACCAGGGGTGGCGGTAGTGTGGATGATCTTCAAATTTTCAATCATGAGTTAGTAACCCGCTCAATTGCCGGTAGCCGGATACCAACACTTGTGGCAATTGGTCATGAACAAGATGTCTCGCTAGCCGAGTTAGCAGCTGATCAAAGGGCTAGTACTCCAAGTAATGCGGCAGAATTATTGGTACCAGATAAAAACTCCGTAATTGAACAATTAAAAATGACTAGGCAGCAAATGACAACCCATTTGTTGCACTCATTACAAATGGTTCAAATTACCGTAGCAGATTATAAAAAGACTCTCCAAACAGAAATATCGCAGCATATTACTCAAAGTCATAATTATTTGCATTCACGCTCTGAAATAATAGCCCTGCTTGATCCGCAGGCAATTTTAAAGCGAGGTTATGCGATTATCTTTCGGCAAAAACATACCTTACGTCAAATTAGCGACTTTAGAAAGGATGATTTAATCAATATCCAATTAAACGATGGTTCGCTTGAAGCAACCGTTAATAACGTTATTAAAATGTAATAAGGAACTCATCAATGCCCAAGAAAGAAATTAACTACAATGTATTAAGTGCCGAACTTGATAAGGTACTGGTAAAACTACAGGATCCTGCCACTAGTTTAGATAAAGCAATTGAGCTATTTAAGCGAGGGCAGGCAATCATTAAAGAGCTTGAGACTTACCTCTCGCAGGCAGAAAACGTTATACGTACGCTATCTAGAGAGAGACCAAAGACCGATCAATGATTTGGCTAGTAATCGGATTAACAATTATTGTAATATCGTTTGCTTTTGTGCTACTAATCGGCGCACCGTATTTACCGACTCTAAATAACCAAGTTCAAGACATATTTAAATTATTGGATTTAAAACCTGGGGATCTTTTAATTGAGCTAGGTAGCGGTGACGGTCGGATTTTACGGGCTGCCGCAAAAAGAGGTATTAGATCTGTTGGATATGAAGTAAATCCATTGCTAGTATTATACAGCTGGTTGCTGTCTTGGCGTTACCATAGATTAGTTGTGATTCATTGGAAAAACTTTTGGCGTGTTTCAATAACTGCTGCAGATGGCATATATGTCTTCTTGCTTGATCCGTATATGACAAAATTAGATAGAAAAATTATATCTGAAATTAAAAAACCGATAAAGGTTGTGAGCTTTACTTTTGCTTTTCCCGAAAGAGAGCCGATCAAGCAGATTAACGGGTTGCGTTTATACTCATTCAAACCTTAAATATAATAGCCAAAATCTGAAAATTGTTTCCAAATTGAATGTGAGCAAATGCTATACTAGGTAACAGCTATGCATGGAGGGGTTATTGACTTATCAGATTCTGCAAACTCTACACGAATAAATGAGTCGCTGGATCTTTTAAAAGTGGTCGCAGAAGAATTGAAGCGGCCATTGATAGAAATAGCCCGAGCCAGTGAACTGGCTACTCTGATTGGCCAATCTTCTTTGGAGACTGTTGTTGCAACGGTTGGAACAAGCGCTAATACTGCGCTGGATCTAATTGATAGCTATCTGCTCGGATTACAACTTGCCGGGCAACAACAAATTCTCGAACTTGAGCCTATCTCAATTGGGTCAGTGCTCTATGATACCGCTCATGATCTTAATCAATTTGCAAAAACATACAATGCGTCGGTGCAGCTGAGTTTTAAAAAAACACAACGTTCAGTTATGGCTCATGGCGGTGGTCTGCACGCTGCTCTTGTGAATATGGGGAAGGTAATTATCGAGTCACAAGCTGAACAAAATACTACTAAGGCAATCATAAACCTTGGAATCCATAATTATGCCGGTTTGATCGTAACGGGCGTATATAGTGACATGGAACCAATCAACCCTACTTATTTACGCGCAGCCTGCAATCTTTATGGTCACAGCCGTCAGCCACTTCATCAATTATCGTCAAGCTCGACCGCCGGGATATTTATAGCCAATAACATTTTACAAGCTATGTCTGTCCGGTTACGAACTGCTCGATTTAACAAACAAGCTGGCCTAGCCGTCACTTTGCAACCTAGTAATCAGATGCACTTGGTCTAAAAAGGTAATTATGGCACGTTTACTAGTAATTGAACCAAATACCATTCTGGCACAAATCTACCAGACAATACTGACCAAAAATAAACATAAAGTTTGGTTGGCTAAAAATGCCCAAGAAGCTATCAATCTTGCCGACAAAACCCATCCAGAAGCAGTTATTCTAGAATTACAGCTGCCACTACATAACGGTTTGGAGTTTCTCTATGAGTTCCGATCTTATAGTGAATGGCGTGACATACCGGTTATAATCCAAAGTTTGGTATCCCCCAATGAATTTAAAGATAATTTTGTACTATGGCATAAACTTGGCATCAAGGCCTATCTTTATAAACCAAAAAGTACACTATTGCAGCTAATCGATAGTGTGAATAGCAATCTGTCGCGCCCCGTTCATAACATTATATGAAACAAATCAGTACCAAAGGAATAATTCTTAGTCGTATCAATTATGGTGAGGCCGATAGGATTATAACCATTTTGACGCCAGATTATGGCAAAATCCGTTTAATAGCGAAAGGCGTCAGAAAAATTAAATCAAAATTAGCCGGTGGAATTGAATTGTTTGCGGTCAGCCACATCACTTATATAAATGGCCGGGGCGAAATAGGCACGCTGATATCAACAAGATTGATCTGTTATTATAATTTCATCAGTAGTGATTTAAACAGGACAATGGCTGGCTATGAAATGATTAAACAACTAAACCGGGCGACTGAAGAAATTTCAGAGACGGAGTATTTTAATGTCCTGGAAACCAGCTTCTCGGCTCTTGATGACCTAACTATTGGTCTCGATTTAATTCAAAATTGGTTTGCTATTCAAATGTTGCGTTTGAGCGGCCAATCACCGAATACCAACCGTGACTCGTTAGGTAAAGCCCTTTCGGCGGGTACAAGCTATACTTTCAGCTTTGACAGCATGTCATTCGTTCCTCATCAAAACGGTTCGTTTAATATTAATCATATAAAAATACTTCGACTGGGATTAAATAATAATTCTCCGAAGGCATTACAAAGAATTACTGGCATTGATGACTTATCAAAAGAAATTACTCCGCTAGTTCAAACTATGTTCAGAACCTATATTCGGTTATAATCGGACTGATATGGATTTTGATTTGGAAGCCATAGCCAGCTTGGCGAAACGACGTGGATTTATATATCAGGGTAGTGAAATCTACGGTGGATTAGCGGGAACATGGGACTATGGACCATTGGGCGTTGCCCTAAAACGCAATCTGACTAATATGTGGTGGAAATTTTTTGTAGAAGACCGCCAAGATATGCTAGGGATTGATTCAGCCACTCTAATGAACTCAAAAGTTTGGCAGGCCAGTGGTCACGTTGCAACTTTTAGTGATCCTTTGGTGGAGGATACAACTACCAAAAAACGTTATCGGCTTGATCAATTACTTGAGGATAACGGTGTTGAAGTCGGCGGCATGGATCTGGCTGCTATGTTTAAAGTCTTAAAAGAGAAGAACATTAAAAGCCCAGATGGACACAATCTAGACAATCCCGGGCAATTTAACTTAATGTTTAAGTCTCATATAGGCTCACTGGATGATGAGAATTCAACTATCTACTTACGTCCTGAAACTGCCCAGGGCATGTTTGTGAACTTTAAGAATATACTTGATAGCTTCTATCCAGATATACCCTTTGGGCTAGCTCAAATCGGTCGCAGTTACAGAAACGAAATTAGCCCACGCGATTTTATTTTCCGGGTGAGGGAATTTGAAATTATGGAATTTGAATATTTTATACATCCAGATAACTGGGAAAAATATTTTAATTCGATGCATGATCTTATGCTGGAATGGTTTACTAATATCCTACATCTTAATCCTGAACACATCCACGAGCGTGAAATTCCTGAATCAGATAGAGCCCACTACAGTAAACGGACGATAGATTTTGAATATGACTTCCCAATTGGCACTAAGGAAATAGCCGGCTTAGCCTATCGAACTGATTTTGATCTGAAAAATCATCAGGAAAAATCATTTCACAGTATGGAATATCACCCGAAAAGCGGCGGCCAATCATTTGTGCCGCATGTTATTGAACCAACCTTTGGAGTTGACCGACACATACTGGCTGTTCTTTGTGAAGCATATAGTCAAGATGAAATAAATGGCGAAAAGCGCGTATTCTTGAAATTTCCAACTGAACTAGCGCCAGTCAAATTAGCAGTATTCCCATTGCTAAAAAACAAGATTGAGCTTGTCAATAAAGCTAAATCAATCTATCAGCAGCTTCAAAGCCACTTTGGCCTTGTGATGTGGGATGATAATGGCAATATTGGTAAGAGATACCGCCGTCAAGATGAGATTGGAACACCATACTGTGTCACAATCGACTTCCAAACATTGGAAGATGATACTGTAACACTTAGAGACCGAGATACAACTAATCAAGAACGCCTTAAAATTGATCAGATAGTTACTAAAATGTCTTGAATTATTACAGCCAAGATATGATGGCATGTTTATACTTGCATTATTACCCAGGAGGATTTAATGAAAGTAACCAAATATCCACAGAGCTGTTTATTGATTGAGCATAATGACAAGCGTTTACTTATCGATCCTGGTTCGTTGGTGCCACAACGATACAAAGCAGATGATATTCTACCGATTGACGGAATATTGATTACTCATGAACACGTTGACCATGCTGATCCGGAGTTTATTAAAACATTGGTAAACGGACAATCTATGCCGATTGTAGGAAATCAAAGTACCGCAAATACATTGGGCGAACTGATTACTCTGATAATGAAAGACGGTGATGAGCTTGACATAGCCGGTTTCAGTGTCAGGGCCTTTGAATTACCCCATTGTAAATTAGTTAACGGAAGTTCGGGACCCCAGAATACGGGTTTTATCATTGACAAGACATTCTTTCATCCTGGCGATGGTGTGGAAGTAAGCAATTTAAATGTTGATACGGCAGCGGTCCCTATTGCTGGGCCAGATATCAGTCCGCATGATGTCTATCAATTTATTAAAAATCTAGGATGCCGGACAGTTATACCGATTCACTATGATTATTTTCCTGGAGATCCGCACTTTATAGCGACTATTATGGACGGTAATTCTTCTCTAAAAGTGATTGTGCTTGAAAACGGGGAATCAGCAGAAGTATAAAGATCTGTCTATAAAAATATAGTTGACATAAAGGATACATAATGCTAATGTATTTGTATGTCAAACCAAAAAAAATCATTGATTGAAAAAGTCGGAATTGGCTTAACCGTAACTGCATTATCCGCTGGAACCTATGTTGGGTTAAGTGCAGAAACACCTGCACCTAGGGTTACTCACACAATTGATGCTGCTACTCGTTATAGCAAAGAAGGTGTAGATCTTGTTGATGTAAAGGTTCTGCCAGGATCAACTTTATGGAACATCGGAGCTGCTGTCCTTAGGGCCGAAGGTGTACCGGCTACCACGGCAAATATAAATGCGACTGCTCACACACTAGAATATCCTTCTGGTACTGCAGCTAATGCAGGCTATGTGCAAGCGGGCCAAGAATTCAGATTTGGTACAACGCGTCAGATAAGTAAGCTCGCAGAACTTAAAACCTCAAGTTCTGATTTACAAGAAGTGTCGAATAATAAAACATAATTTAGCCTAGCGTAGCCAGATATAAGTAAACACCATATATTGTGGATAAGTCTAAATAATCTGTATTTCTGTGGATAAGTGGTGTTATAACACCACTGAATATTAAAGAATCTACTTGCTGTGGGTAACTATGGGTAGTATATTCATGTAAGTGGGTAATCGTGGGTAATCCGAAAAAGATTACCTCCAAAAAAACAAAAACCACTAGTAAATTAACTGTTCCAATGGCCAAGATAGACTATTTCCAGCGTAAGCTAGACGAAAAGCATCGGTTAACTATACCGGCTGAGCTTCGAATCGAGTTTGCGAGCGGAATAGTGATAACAAGGGGATTTAAAAAATATCTCCATGTCTATCCTCGGTCCGTATGGGATAAAGAGGTTGAACCGTTACTCCAGGGTAATATCCTGGACGAAAAGACGGCAGATCTTAATGTCCAATTCCGGACCGGTAAAGCAGAAAGCACCTTGGACCAAAAACAGGGTCGTATAACGCTAGAACAGCATCTGCTGAGCTATGCGGGCATAAAACGTGATCTTGTGGCTGTAAGAGCTGGTAAATACTGGCGGCTTACGCGGGGCAGTTAGTTACAAAGACGCACCTTAACAACTCGGTAGCTAAAAAAACAATCGGATCAATAATGATTCGAGGTTAGCTAATTGGCAGTCAACAAGTGGCAAGGGTAACCACTTTATAACCCTCGCACCTTTTTTAAAACACCTCCCAAAACTCCACCTCACACATAAGTCTCTCAAAACTTGATAATCGAGAGTCGGAAGTTATCTAGATTCTCTATCTATAACACTTCTAAACATACGCTCGATCATCACACAAAAACAAAAACTCCAAAAAAACAAAAAGTTGGCTGCTGATTAGGTGATCTTGCAAAAACAAAAACCAAAATGAAAAACGAAAACAAAAAACATATCCCTGTACTACTAAAAGAAACTCTGGCGTATTTATCTCCTCAAAAAGGAGATAAATATTTAGACTTAACTGTCGGCTATGGTGGTCATGCTGATGCTGTCTTAAAGAAGACAATGTCTCCCGAAAGGGCAGTATTAATTGACCGTGATCAAGATGCGGTTAATTATCTACAGAAGCATTTTGAGCCTAACAAAGTACAAGTTATACATAGCGATTTTCTGGCCGTAAGTAAGGAATTAAATTCCAGCGGCTCAAAATTTGATATGATTCTAGCTGATTTGGGAGTATCATCGCCATTGCTTGATACACCTGAGCGGGGTTTTAGTTTTCGGGTCGACGGTCCGCTTGATATGCGAATGGATCAGCAGCAACAATTAACAGCTGACGTCATCGTTAACTCTTACAGTGAGACGACATTAGCAAGAATAATTGAAGAATATGGTGAAGAACCGCGAGCTAAAAAAATCGCCAACAACATTGTTCGTCATCGGCCAATCCATACAACACAGCATTTAGCTACCATTGTCGCCAAAGTATATTCAGGTCGTCAGAAAATACATCCGGCAACTCGAACCTTTCAGGCACTTCGAATAGCTGTTAACCAGGAACTTGATCAGGTTAAAAATAGTCTTCCGATCTGGATCGATTTACTAGCTCCAGGTGGTCGAATTGTTGTTATCAGCTTTCATAGTCTGGAGGACAAGTTAGTAAAACAAGCTTTCCAGGACAGAAGCGGACAAACGTATGACGCAGAAATGGAATTGCTCACCAAACATCCAATCAGAAGCGACATAAATTCAATTGCTATTAATCCGCGTGCCCGTAGTGCAAAATTACGTGCCGCCGTTAAAATAAAAAACAGAAAGGGACGCTACCGTGCCTATTCAGGTAAAAAGCAGCTCCCGAACCTATAAAGTCAGAGTAAAAGTAATTTAATTTTACTTGATAACTTTATAGCTAAAAGGTGGTGGGTGATGTTGTCTTTAAAATGACATCACCCCACCAAAATATAAAAATAAAAAGAAACACAAAAATATGACATATTCAAATTCATTAGCTCAAGGTCGTCGAAATATGTTTGCCAGTCGGCACCAAAACGTCGTGGCTTTTCGTAGTAGTCGTCGTCGAATGGGGCCCATTACGAATCTTATTACACTAGTTATATTGGCGTGTTTGTTGGGGTTATTGTATCTAACACAAGTTACAAAAACCAATGCCTATGGTTATCAAATCAATGGCTTACAGAAACAGCAATCACAACTTGAACAACAGAATAACAACTTGGAAGTCACTTCGGCAGAACTCCAAGCAGTTGGTCGTGTCCAATCAAGTTCTGTGGCGCAGGCCCTTGTTTCAGTTACCCCCAGCGGCACAGTGAACTAGTTTATACTGGTTTTAGATGGATTCTAATCGATTCTCAACTATAGCTAAGGCTATCCGTCGTACACGATTTTGGTACGACATCTTAATAATAATTTTGATAATTTTTGGCATAAGGTTATTTTATGTACAAGTCATCCATTATCAGTACTATCATGCAGAGGCATTAAGTAACCAACTAAAACAGTATCAAATACCTGCCACAAGAGGCATTATTGAGGCTAATGAGGGTAATTCTATTGTCCCGATTGTACTTAACCAGCCTCTCTATACTTTGTATGCAGACCCAACTATGGTTAAGAATATACCCCAAGATGCGTCGATCATAGCGAGCGTTATAGGCGGCAGCAACGTAACTTATCAAGCTGAAATGCACGCTAAGAATACCCGTTATGTTGTATTGGGTTATAAACTAACGGCTACTCAAGATAACGCAATCTTAAGCCATAAACTACCAGGTATCGGTACTCAGGAACAAGATTATCGGACATACCCACAAGGAAGCCTTGCTTCCCAAGTGCTGGGTTTTGTAAATAACAGTGGACAGGGGGAGTACGGTATTGAGCAGGCGCTTAATAAGGAATTAACGGGTACTCCTGGTACCCTGAAAGCCATAACTGACGCCAATGGCGTACCATTAGTAGCTAGCAGTGGCAATATCGAAACCCAACCAATGCCTGGAGATAATATTGTTTTAACACTTGATATGGGCATGCAGGCTCAAATGGAAACAATCCTGCAAAATGAGGCCAAAAGTACAAAATCCCACCTTCTAAGCGCAATTATTATGGACCCTAATAATGGGCAAATTAAAGCTATGGCAAATTATCCGACCTATAATCCAAGCAGTTACTCAAGTATTGCGGATCCCAGCTTATTCCTCAATGCAGCCGTTGACAATCCAATTGAACCTGGTTCGTCAATGAAGACATTAACCACTTCAGCAGCTCTTGATCAAGGTATCATTCAACCAGATACAACATTTTATGATCCAGCTCATTGGGTTGTTGACGGTTTCAATATTACTGACATTGAGCAAGACGGTGGTCCTCGGGAACAAAGTATTGCAACCATCTTGTCGCTGTCTTTAAATACTGGTGCAACTTGGATGTTAATGCAGATGGGCGGCGGACAAATCAATTCAAAAGCGATTTTGGCATGGCACAACTATATGGTCAATCATTTTCGACTTGGTCAGACAACTGGTATTGAACAAGGCTATGAGGCCTCAGGCTATGTACCGCCAGCAGATTTAAGTCAACCAGCCATAGACTTAACTTATGCCAATACAGCGTTTGGTCAAGGTGTCACCCTAACAGCTCTCCAGTTAGGAGCAGCTTTTAGTAGCGTATTAAACGGTGGGGTATATTATCAACCGACACTTGTTGATCAAACAATCTCGCCAGACGGCGTAGTAACAGTAAATAAACCGAAAATTCTTGAGACGCATGTTGTCGGACCAAATATTGGATCTGAGATGATTCCATTACTTGAGAATGTTGTTACAACTTATTATCACGAAGGTTTTTCGTTTATGAACTTTAGCCCGAATTATATGGTTGGAGGTAAAACGGGCACAGCCCAGATTGCGTCTCCGGCAGGTGGTTACTATCCAAACTTATATAACGGAACTTATATCGGCTTTGTAGGAGGGAATAAAGTACAGTACTTAATTGTGGTGTTTAATATTGAACCAACAGTCCCAGGTTATGCTGGAGCCTATGGCGGGCAACCGGTTTTTGCCGATTTGGCTCATATGCTTATAAATGAAGGATATGTAACCCCAAAATCACCGTAAGGATGTATAATCAGATAAGTTAAATGAAAAAATAAACTCACTTAAATATGCACTCCACACTTCAAATTATTCTTACCTCTCACAACTTAGATAGAATTGTTGTTCTTGGCCTAATGAGCTTTTTACTAAGTATGCTTATTACTCCAATTTATACAGGTTTGGCTTATCGTTATAGATGGTGGAAAAAGCCACGCACCAATTCCGTTTCTGGTGAAGTGGCGGTAGTAGTTAATCAATTGCAGGCTACCAAACTAAAACGTCACGTACCAACAATGGCTGGCATGATTTTTGTTTTATCAGTTACCATCGTAACTTTAGTTGCAAATTTTAGCCGATCGCAAACCTGGTTACCACTTACGGCATTTGTTGGAGCCGCACTCGTTGGTTTAGTCGATGATGTGATAAATTTACGTGGCCATGGAGAAGGAGTAGCTGGCTTGCCATCGAAACTTAAGTTTTCGTTAATAACACTTGTCGCTTTAATTGGTGGTTTCTGGTTCTACTTCAAGTTAGGAGTCGTAAATATTCACATTCCTTTGATGTATGGCGGTATTCACCTAGGGTGGGGAATTATATTGCTGTTTGTGCTAGTAGTTGTGGCTACTGCTAATGCTGTCAACATTTCTGATGGATTGGATGGATTAGCCGGTGGATTAGCCTCAACAGCTTTCAGCGTCTACACCATTATTGCCGCTATTGAAGGGCGTTTTGGTGTAGCGGCTTTTTGTCTATGTATAGTTGGTGCTCTGCTCAGCTATACTTGGTTTAATATCTTTCCGGCGCGTTTTTTTATGGGTGATGTTGGGTCATTCGCACTCGGTACGGCCCTAGGTGTAGTTGCAATGCTGACCAACACAGTTATTCTATTGCCTCTGATAGGTATTGTTTTTGTTGTTGAAGCTGGATCTACGTTATTGCAAATTACGTCAAAGCGCCTCAGGCATGGTAAAAAAATATTTAAAGCGGCTCCAATCCATCATCATCTAGAAGCAAGCGGTTGGCCCGAAACAAAAATAACAATGCGTTTCTGGGTTATTGGACAAATTGCCGCAGTACTTGGACTCTTTGTCTTTTTGATAGGCAAGTACTTATAAAAAATAAAAGGTTAAAACAAACATGGAAATGCGCAATCGGCGACATATAGCCACAGAAACCCTGAGTAGTATGCCAAGGCGGCATAAACCCGATTATTGGCTTTTTGTTTTATGCATGACATTATTAGCAATCGGTTTAGTAGTGGTATATGCAATAAGCCCGGCTCTCGGGATAGTCAATGGTGTTAATCAAAATTACTATGCCTATAAGCAAGTTATAGCAGTTTTGTTAGGAATCGCTGCCTTCTTTATTGTTGCTCAGATACCGCTTAATAAATGGCGGCTGCTTCATAAACCGTTGTTGATTATTGCTATTGCCGCCACGTTGATAGCGTTAGTTCTGCCTGTTAATGCCCAATATCCTGCTCATCGCTGGATACGCTTGGGCGGTTTTTCATTTCAATCAGTTGAATTATTAAAATTTGCGATACTTATATGGTTAGCAGTATACCTGTCGAATTGCATAATTAAAGGGACTATTACCGCTAGGAAAACCTTAATATTTCTTACAATTGTAGTATTGGCCATAGGGCTGGTTGTGGCAGGCAAACAAAGTGATCTAGGTTCAATGGGCGTGCTGGTAGTAATGATAGGAATGATGGCATTTGTGGCTGGATTACCGCTTAAACGGGCTTTAATGATAGTAGCCATAGTTATTATTGGGACTATCTTAGCTATATCGTCGTCATCATACCGCCGGGAAAGACTAACAACTTATTTCCACCCTACTCAAAATTGTCAGGGTTCTGGTTTACAGGCTTGCCAGGCCTTAATTGCGGTAGGATCTGGTGGCGCTATCGGGCTCGGTCTAGGGCGCAGTGTTGAAGCGTATGGTTATCTACCAGAATCAGGAAATGATTCAATCTTCGCAATATATGCTGAAAAGTTCGGTTTCATTGGTTCGATTGTTCTATTGGGCTTGTTTGCAGCGTTATTTAGTAGGCTAAAAAACATTATTGAACGGACACCTGATGACTTTAGCAGATTGCTAGTTGTCGGCGTGTTAGCGTGGCTAAGCGTGCAAACGCTTATTAATATTGGTGCTATGATAGGATTATTGCCGCTGAAAGGCATTACGCTTCCATTTATTAGTTATGGCGGCACTAGCGTTGTCTTTATTATGGCGGCAATGGGACTAGTATTCCAGGTATCTCGTTATACAAGTTATATCGTTCCGATTACTAATAAATCAGAAGGGAAATACCAAGATGAAAATCATACTGACAGGCGGCGGATCCGGGGGACATATAACTCCGTTGTTGGCAGTCGCCCATGAGCTTAAAGTACTAGAGCCGAACTGTCAGATTATCTATATTGGTCAACGTGGTGACGATTTTAATTCGACCATGTCTGATAATTCTAATATTGATGCCTGTTACACAATAAGGGCGGGGAAGTTTCGCCGATACCATGTACATAAAATTAGGCAATTATTTGATTTACCAACAATAGCAAAAAATATTCGTGATTTGTGGAGAGTGACGATTGGTTTATGGGAAAGTTGGCGATTACTGCGCAAATTAAAGCCAGAAGTGATCTTTATAAAAGGTGCATTTGTGGGTGTTCCGGTTGGATTAGCGGCTGCTTGGTTGCATATACCATTTGTAACTCATGATTCAGATGTTACACCTGGCTTGGCAAATAGGATAATCGCTCGTTGGGCTAGTGCTCATGCCGTAGCCCTACCCAGAAGCAGCTATACGAAGTATCAAGCATCAAATACATATACGGTAGGCGTTCCTGTCACATCTGATTACCAATATATTACAACCGTTAATCAAAATCAGTTACGTGAATCTCTTGGTCTGTCAAAATATAAACAAATGATTTTTGTAACGGGTGGAGGTTTGGGGGCCGATAGTATGAATATATCAGTAGCAAATGCATCGGTTGACTTGCTAAAGAAATATCCTCAATTAGTTGTTGTTCATGCTGCTGGTCGAAAAAATGAGCGCTCACTATCTCAACTTTATAACTCTTTACTGTCAACCGATGAACGGAAAAGAATAATTGTCAAAGATTTTCTCCATGATCTTTATCTGTATAGTGGCGCCGCAGATCTGATAATTACTAGAGCTGGTGCGACAAGTATGGCGGAATTCGCTATACAGGGGAAAGCCTGCATTCTAATCCCAAACCCCCATTTAACAGCTGGTCACCAGACAAAAAACGCAAAATTATTAGCTAAGCAGGGAGCGGTGAAGGTAATAAGTGAGGATGATTTAAAAAAATCCAAATTTCTTGAAACAGTAGTCATAGACTTACTTGAATCAGAAACTGCTCGTTACAATTTGGGCGATAGTCTACATAAACTCGCACATCCGACAGCAGCAGCTGAACTGTCACAACTAATATTGACAGTCAGTAAAAAGACATAAATTAAGAAATGGGCCATGTTTACTAAGAAAAAATCAACTGAGCCAGAGCCATACCGTACTCCGTCACGGGATTTACCGGGCCGCCAGAATATTTATACATATTACAAATCACGTTCTATAAAAGATGAGAATCAAAGTCGTCAATCACTTGATAGTCTAAAAGAACAACGCGATATTAAATTAAAAAAGAATAATTTTCGTATTCAACGTAGCACTAAAGCAGCAGCTGTACTTTGTTTAATTATGGTGCTTCTAATCGCCGACTTAATATTATCAAATTCTGTAAATATAGACATTACTAATCAATTTGAAGTATCTGGTATTTATATGCGTCCAGTAAATATATATCAACAAGCGGCCGATAAGTTACTCAGGGCATCAATTGCTAACCGAATAAAAGCAACAGTAAATACTACAAAAATAGAAGAGGATATGCTGCAGCAATTTCCTGAGTTGGCAAATGTTTCTATTAGGATGCCATTAATCGGGACTAAACTGACGATTGTTATTAGCCCGGTATCTCCCGCTATAATTTTAAATGACCAATCAGGATTACATTTTTTGGTTGGGCAGACTGGTAAAACATTGAGACCAATAGCGAATAGTTATATTAAGGATTTTTCTATCCCTACAGTTAATGACCAGACTGCTCTACAGGCCCAGATTGGCAAACAAGTAGTTACGCAGACAGACGTAAGTTTTATTGAATTAATAACCGCGCAGTTTCAAGCCCACAAAATAAATATCCAGTCCATGGCACTACTAGGCATATCAAGAGAGCTTGACGTATATTTAACAGGGACTCCATATTTCGTAAAATTTAATTTAACAGATTTTTCCAATGCTAATCTCCAGATAGGTACATATCTGGCAACCAGGAACTTTTTAATAGATAATCATATTACGCCTACGCAATATGTTGATACTCGTATACCGGATAGGGTATTTTATAAATAATATACTCGATAGTCTTAGGGCAGGGTAGATCATTTTTGTTTTGAATAATAAAATGTTTTGTTCTTGATTAAATTTTATAGAATAGAAATTGGTACATTTATAAAGTCAAATAAATAAAGGCTTAAAAAAATCTAACTACCCCACGTCTCTACTCTAAGTTCGCAATTTGTTCAGTATCGTATTATTTCATATTTTTTAATTATGGTAGTTAGTAATAGTGCAGAAAGAAAAAATTGTAATATTTAAAGCGAGGAAGGGCAAGGGGAAAATAAATATGTTATAATATTATTTTATAAAAAAGCAAATTCTTTTCACAATGTAACTGTGGATAAGTCAAATGTTGTCTAGATGACTAGCGTAACGTTTATATAGTCAAACACTACAGCAAATATATAGATATTCATCTATAAAAATAAAGGTTTATTAAATAGTAATATTATATATAGTTTGTGCTAATGTTTATTAATAATGACGTTCCTACCAGTTAAGCTCCCCTACAGAGGGTGTGTTGCATTACTACTTTTATAATAATAAGCACGACGCAAAATATACATTGTGCGACATGTTATCTAGGTATCGGTTTGGTGTAATATTATATTCCCCGCCTGAGTTTGTTAGTAGTTTTGTATACGATTGAAAATATTTTGGATCCCTGCCCGCTAAGCCACGGCTTAATTATTTTGGTAATGTTTCATTAATTATCAATTGCCCGATTTTTGGTTGCACATGTATATAATGTTCGCAAAATGTTCAATGAACTTTTATAAAGCCAATTATTATACAAAGCAAACAAATAAAATAACAGAGGACCAACAGGGGTAATATTTAACTATAGTCCCTAAAAGACTTATTTTTTAGCTTTGGGTTTAGAATCGGCGATATCATAAGTCGCTTTAGCGACACGTTTGAATTGTGATTTACCTTGTAGATTCAAAAGAATAGTGGTCTCTTTAACAAAGCGGCTTTTGAGAACCCTTTTAACAATTTCATCACGATGCAGTGGCTGGCCGGACTCGCGCAGAACTTTAGTAATAATATCGGCAACAGTCCCTTTGCTATAGCCCCATTCTTTCAATGCGTAAATGCCGCGGCCTATCAATACAAACCGGTCATCTTTAATAAGTTCATTATGGATAGCTTGAGTAGTAACGTTTTTGCGCTTGAAATCAGAATTCTTAATTGTCTTGGCTATCTCGTTAAAATGCATGTGCTGGCCGTTCTCTTTCAGAATAACGTATATTTTGTCACGAATATTCTTAGGATTGACCATAGGCCATTTAATAAGGCCCCAGCGATTATTTAAAGTTGCTAGCTGCTTTGAGACACTAGCCAGGGCATTAGCCTGCTTACTATCCTTTATACTCGCCTTCTCGGCAATAGTTTCAATATTTGCTGGTTCACCAATTTTCTTAATAGCAGCAATAATCTTGGCGACATCATTCTTAATAGCCTGCTCATCATAAACAGTTTTCATACTAACGGCATAATAATAATCATCGTTTTCGTCTAAGACAGTTAACTCTGGGCACAAGTGTGCCAAAAAAGCGATTCGGGATTGATCAATACGATTACCTTCAGTAGTGAATTTCGCGGCCAGCTCACTTACCCGCGCGATCTTACCGGTTGTGTCAAGATGTTTGATAAGCAGAGTCTGCACTTCTGTAACATTGGGTAATTTGGCCCCAGCGTCTTGTAAACGCATAATAACAGCTTTCTCAAGCTGTCGAACGCGTTCACGAGTAATACCGAGCAATTCACCAATTTGCTCAAGTGTTTCCTTTCGGTCAAAAAGACCAAAACGACGCGAAATTATTGCCCGTTCTCTTTCACGATCAATCGTGGCAAGAATTTCGGTAACACATTTCTCGATATTAAGCTGTTGTTTTATCGTCTTTGAATCTACCATTTTTTCTTCCCTATTAAATATCTCTCTTTAGGTAATCCTAATTATATAATTAATAAATAGAAAAGTCAATGCCCTGTTGGCTATATGTATATTGTATCACTAAATAGACTTTAATATAGATTACATGTTGTAGAAATATCATAACACAACAAGTTGCCAGGGTAGCAAATTGTGGAAAAGAATCAACAATTGTTTAATGAAAATAAATAAATAACAAAATTATTAGCTTATATATAATCTATTAACGATGGGCGGGCCGTTTGCGTCTAGTCAAGATACGAATTTCCTCGTGTTCACCTAACCAGAAACTATACACTAACGCGACTACGATTACATAGCTGGGCCATGCTACCCAGGCATAATGTCTAATCGCTTTTGAGACAGATGAACTTACAGATGTTGGCCTAGTTGTTGAAGTAACTGCTGGGCCAACTATTGGAGTGTGGATGATAGCCACCAACTGTAAGAAGGTTTTATTACCAGTAAAGTCCTTAACATTAACATCAATAACATAATTACCTGCTCTCTTATAGTCATGGGTAATTGTAAAAGTCGGATCGGCATTAAAAGTATATGATGATTGAGAACTGTCGCCCCAATTAACAGTTACATTATAGGGAGGTATTCCTCCGCTGATATTAAGGTTCCAGCTGAATTGCAGCCCCACCGGCACAGCCTGATACTGGAACTGCGTGTTAACAATTAATGGTATGGATGAGGTGGTCGATGATGTTGATTTTGAAGAAGTAGAAGATGATGATGAATTTGTGTTTGTTTGTACAAGGGTAGTACCCTGAACTATTACTACTGGTGGGTTGTAGATGACAGATACAGTTGATCCCTGCGGACCAGCCTCATCAGTAGTATTATAATCTTGTGCTAATAACTGATTACCACCGCTAAATAAATCAGTTTGAATCTGAAAAATATTACCATTACAGATATCAACTCCGCTAAATTGACTATTCCGGTACAGAACAACGTATGAGTTATCTGGACAAGTCCCAGCCACAGTAATCGGTGTACTTGTAAATATAGTGCCATCAACGGGTTGAGTGATTACTGCTGGGTCAGTTAGCTCAGGTGCTTCAATTGTGGCAGATATTACAGTGTTAGCTGCGCTGCTGTGCATTATGGTGGACCCGATTAATACCACCCCGACACACATCAAGAAAAGTATCATCAATGGATGCAACAAGACTCGTTTATGGATTGGCCGCCGACGGACTATTCGCTTGTGGCTGGTAACTGTTCTTTTAACTATATGTTTAGATCTACTTCTCTTTTTAGTCATGATTTTTGTTTTGACTACTCTTTTATAATAGTAGCACGAGCTATAGTTATATTGTATGTATTAAATATGTTGAGTTTTAAAATATTATCACTTGATAATTTCTGTTCTAGTTAAGATATAACTGCTTAAAAAGAAACTATTATTACAAAACCTGCACCACCTGCGCCACCAGCGCCACCTGATGAATAACCCGATCCGCCTCCGCCGCCGCCTGAGCCTAGTTGACCCATGCCACCAGCGCCACCAGCTCCACTACTATAGTTAGTCCCGCCACCCGATCCTCCGGTTGTTAAGAACGGGGCATTCAACAATACCCCCGGACTGCCATTACCGCCAGCAGCCAATCCGCCCGGCACAGTAGGAATAATGCCGGCACCGGTAACTGCTCCACCGGCGTAATTGGTAGTACCTTGGGTGCTGCCACCGCCAGCGCCGCCAGATGTGCCAAGCGTTGCCAAAGCGTTCACGGCCGATCCTGCCCCACCCGCAATAGCTCCACCGACAACACCTACAGCACCAGCAATGAATGTTGTAACTCCGAAATTAGATAAAATACAACCACCTATAGTTGCGATTGTACCGGCTGCTCCTAACGCTCCGGCAGCGCTTGCCGAGCCGCCGCCGCCTAAGCCACCTCCTACAGCACCCGATACCAAGTAAAGGTTTTGTGCTGTCGTACTTCCAGCCGCCGTGGATATATAACTCAATAAGCCGGCAGTTCCATTTGCACCTGCTGCACCCCCTGATCCACCCACCCCAACGTTAATATAAAGTCTGTCAGGCACCATAAAAGCTGGGATAACTAATCTCGAAGCTCCGCTGGAACCGCCACCGCCACCGCCACCGGCAGCACCGGAAACTGCGGTAAAGCCGCCGCCGCCACCACCACCACCGCTAATGCAGAACATCATTATCATACTGCAGCCCCTGGGTTTGACCCATTCCTGCCAATTGGCGGCTGCGCCAGAGCAGTAGAACATCTTAACGTCCCCGAAGGTATTCGAGGGAAAGTAAAATTCGTCAATCACCTTGTTTAATAA
>DATKGQ010000023.1:0-4004 GCA_035510715.1 Saccharimonadales bacterium (SeqCode)
GTTGGCCCCTGCTTCTTTCATTTTTTCTGTAGCACCAAAGACAATTGCCCAAAGTTTGTCCCAATCTGATTTGGACGCTATTTATGATTGGCCGAATTGGGTGCCGACTACTGCGGCCACGCCGCCGGAATGCACAACTACCACACCTCCGACTACTGACGCTAATAGCAATTTAGACTATGCCGGGCGCCCGATCCTAGACCAAGGGCAACTTGCATCTATCGCCCAATATAAGTCTATTTATGAGCAAGCGGCGGATCAGGCTAATATACCATGGGAGATGTTAGCAGCAGTTCATTATCGAGAAGACTCGCTCAAGTTGGTTAACCCGCCAAATGACGAAGGAGTATACCAAATTGTAAACGCCACCAGCATTCATCCTGATCAACCAAACCTCTATGCTCCTGGGCCAATCAATTCTCAGCAATTCTTACAAGAGACGATAGATTCAGCCAACTTTATCCAAAGCAAGGTCTCGAGTAATGATACTGGCGATCAAACTCTAACCACTTCAACGACGGACACCAATACGATAAAAGACACTTTTTTTGGCTATAACGGCAGGGCGCCAGCCTACATTAAGCAGGCAGCACAGAATGGCTTCGACCCAAACACTCAAGGATTTGAGGGTTCGTCTTATGTGATGAACAAGGCGGACGCAAAACGTGATGCCGCGGCACTGCCGCCAAATGAAACGACATGGGGATGGTTGCCCGACGGAAAAACTATGACTTACCCATCAATGGGCTCAGTTGACGAACAATACGGAGCATTTGTGGTCTATGCCGATTTGGCAATGATAAACCCTGGCCAGTCATGTGACGGCTCAACTGGCGCGACGGGGCCATTAGAGCAACAAGTAGTCACGATAGCAACTGAAGAATATACTGCCTGGCAATCTGGCACACAGGATCCTAAGAAATATACCAATGGCAAATCGGAAAATTGGTGCGCAGCTTTTGTAAGTTGGGTCTACAACAAGGCCAATTACCCACTGATGACTGGTGGTGGCAGTAATTGGTTGGTGGAATGGGTGCCAGAATTCGTACCGTCTTCAATCCAGCAACAAGATAAAGAAGTTGGGCTCAGTATCGAAGCTTCGGGCCGTTTTGTTTGGCATGACGAAGCCAACAACAGTTATACGCCGCAGCCCGGGGACATAGCTGTTCACAATATTAGCGGCGAACCTTTATTGTCACACGTTAATATAGTTGTAGGAGTAAGCGGCAATCAGGCTTCTTTTATTGGCGGGAACGAGCCAGGTGTACAGCAAGATACTTATTCGTTTGATGGCCGCCCGCCTGGCGATACTATAATTGGATATGCGAGCCCGCAATGAAACTAAGTAATAGTTTTAAAAAGTTACTTGTCGCATCTGTTGTTGTAGTTTTATTGTTTGTTGTTGGATTATTTTTCTGGAATTTGAGATTCCATATAACTGGGACGAACCCACCGCTCAGCAGTGTTGATTTTGTTATTCCCTATATAGATGTCACTTTTAATAAATCGCTGGATCCGAAATCGGCCGTGGTTAATTCTTCTTCACCAGTTAAAGCTTACGCAGTGGTGGGCTCTAAAGACCTGCGCATTTATCTACAGGCTCCTATGACTGCCAATAAATCTTACACGTTACTGATTAAGTCAATCGAATCATCAGGCAATAGTTTACTAATCAACCAGAAATTAACTTTCGTTGCTAGAAATGTGGATTTCAACCAGCTTACACCGGCTGAGCAAAAAGAAATAATAAATGAACAAAGCCAGTTCCCGCCCTCGATGGAGGACCCAATTTTGTCGCATCTACCTTACGGAACTCTCGATTATAATCTGACCGATTCCTATCAGACTGTCGGAGGTAAAACCAAATTAATACTAGATGCTCAGCTCTTTTTAGACGCTCTGGATGTATCATCGCCTCAAGCAGAACAAAGTGCTATAAGCTCGTACGAACAAGAGGTGGCCCAATATATTAGTTCGCTTGGCTTAAACCCAAGCAGCTACGATATTCAGTATACTATCGTGCAGCCCAGTGGCTAGAGTTGAGCGCCGCCGAGCGGTATAACCGTGCAATCATTTATAAAATGCTGTAAGACGACATCGGCATCGGTTGTGGTTATGAAAGTCTGGTGATCGCGCAAAAAGTCAGTTAGTGATTTACGCCGGTTACCATCCAGTTCGCTAAAGACATCGTCAAGCAAAACTATCGGTTGTTCGGCGCGGGCTTTTTTAATTAGTTCCAGTTCGATAAATTTACAAGCCAACAGTAAAGTTCTGGTTTCACCCCTGGAAGCGCTGCTGACAGTATTAATATTATTTAAAAATACCAGAATATCGTCACGGTGGGGGCCTAAACCAGTAAATCCTTGCGCCAAATCAACGGTTCGATTTTTTTCGAGAAGTTTAAGCAAGTTCGATGCGTAGTTGGCGAGTTGTATTTTTGAGGAATATTCAAATAAAACCTTGTTGGAACCTTTAGAAATGGTGTTATAAAGCTTGGTTGCTGATTTATTGATAGCTTCAATTAATTTAAGGCGCTGCTCGACAATTCTGGCGCCCAGTTCACTTAGTTGGACATCCCAAACAAACAGTTGGCCGAGCGCGCCGGACTGTCTTTTCAATAAATAGTTACGTTGCCCCAAGGCTCGTTTATATCTTTTTTTAGTATCGGCAAAGCCGGTAACTGTTTGTTCTAAAATGTCATCAATAAAATTCCGGCGGTATTCTGGCGGCCCGGACAAAATCAATAAGTTGCTCGGTTCAAACACGACGGTTGGTATTATTTTTGACAGGTTCAGCCTTTTGAATGGCTGGTCATTGATCTTATATTCCTTGTTGGTTTTTTGCTCATCAACCGTGATATAGACTACTCTGTGGTCATCGGCAGCTGTACGCAGTTCAACCCGGAGATTGTTTTGCCCGAACCTGATTAAGTCAATATCTCTATTGCGGTAAGACTTACCGATAGTGCCTACTAGGATTGCCTCCAACAGGTTGGTTTTGCCGCTGGCGTTGGGTCCGACGATTATATTGACGCCGCCGCCAAATTCAAACAGCTCGTCGTCGTACGATCGAAAATTTTCCAGGTGAATATCGGTTATCATTCACACTCATTTTAGCTCTTGAGCGGCATGATCAAATGAACATAGTCATTATTGTCTGGGTTCTTTAAGACTGAAGCTTCCAGTTTGCCATTAAAACATAGATTAACCTTTTCCGAGTCAAATACCTGTAGCGCCTCAAGGAGGTACCTGGAATTAAGGGTAATGGTACCACTGCCGGTAATATCCCCGGTGGTGCTGGCAGTGTTTTCGCCGAGCTGCGAAGCAACAGAATGAATGCTGACTGACTTATCCGTCTCGTCGACTTTGATGGTTATACTGCCGGCGTTCTCGCGAGCAAAAAGGCTAGAAACTTTTGTGATATTTAGCATTTCATTGCGATCAACTGTTGCTGTAATGGCGAATTTAGCGGGGATCAGTTTACGATAGTCCGGGTAGCTGCCCTCAATTAAACGGGCAACAAGCTCCACGTCATCGAACCTAAACAGCACTTGTTGGCCGTCATAGGTAATGCTAATCTGACTATCGCTGTCGCCAAGTACTCTTTGTAGGTCTTGTAGGGCGGTAGCGGGGATAAGCAAATTGATAGCTTCTTTGGTGGCCCCAATTTTTTTCTCAGCCAAACGGTAGCTGTCGGTAGCGGCCATATACAACTGACCACCTGAGTCATGTAGTGATAATCCGGTTAAAATCGGGCGGGCTTCGTCGTTGCTGGCGGCAAATAGAACCTGCTGCAAAGCGCTTTTAAAAGCTAGGGTTGGCAGTTCAATGGTTTGGCCTTTGGCTATTGATGGCATGACAGGGAATTCTTCAACCGCCACGCCATTGATCACTGATTGGTAGGTGCTGGTTTTGATGTGTAGTTTATGCTCATCCAACTCAAGGTCTATTACGCCGTTCGGTAAACTACTGACAAAATCCTGCATCAGCCTAGCCGGTACCGTA
>DATKGQ010000024.1:0-37254 GCA_035510715.1 Saccharimonadales bacterium (SeqCode)
CAGGGTAGTCGAACCCAATTTAACCTCACCAACAGCATTATCATCACTAATAATTTCAAATCCAAGCTTCTTATAAAATGACACACTTGTAGTGGTATCTTTGACATAAAAACTCAGCTGATTCAATGCTTTTAACATAGCAATAATTATACCAGTTTACTACTTTACTTCTTTACTCATAAATTGCTTGACACTGGCCACCGTATCCATAAATTGGGCGGGAAAAACAATTGTGCTATTCTTGTCGCTGGCAATTTCGGATAAGACTTGCAAATTTCTAAGTTGCAAGGCAATCGGATGTTTGGATATGACATCAGCAGCCTTACCCAAAGCAGCGGCACTTAATTGTTCTCCTTCTGCAGCAATAATTTTTGCTCGTTTTTCGCGCTCTGCCTGAGCTCCCGCGGACATAGCACTTTGCATGCTAACCGGCAATTGAATGTCTTTTAGCTCAACCATACTGACATATACGCCCCATTTTTCAGTTGTTTTGTCTAGAATCGCTTTGATGGCCTCGTTTATTTTGACGGTTTGGCTCAATACTTCATCCAGTGAATTCTGCCCGACAATATTACGAACGGTTGTTTGGGCTATCTGGTATATAGCTGATTGAACATTTTCGATGGCGATAACTGATTTGGCTGGGTCAGAAACCTGGTAGTATGCCACAGCAGCTACGTCAATTGATACATTGTCCTTGGTTATAATCTTTTGCGAATCTACCGGTTGAGTTATAATTCTTAAACTAATTTTTCGAAGATGATCAACAATTGGGATAATGACGCATATTCCCGGTTCCCGGACTTTGCCATTCAATCTTCCCAATCTGAATACCACACCTCTTTCATACTGGTTAATAATCCGGACACTAGCCAAAAGTAGAATTATTATAAGCCCGACCACTATTGAGATTAAGCCTCCCATATTGCCTCCTTAATTATCTAGTGTCTACCTAAATATAATATTTTTCAAGGTGTTATTCCGGTAGTTATATATTACCGAATATAATAACAATCAATAAAGTCCAGTTTTAGTTCAGAATCTTTTTTGTATAATTAATCAAAGCGAGATGAACAAGTATCTAAACAAAATCTCGAAAATATTGAGATCTAAACGTTTTTTCTGGGTAATCATAGGCTTCTTTGTCTTTGAATCAGTTTGGATTGCCTTTTCAGCAGTTTATCCTCAAGCTTTTGATGAAGATTTCCATTTTGGTCTGATTAAAGTTTATTCACATTATTGGCTGCCATTTTTAACTCACCAACCGGCGAATGCTAACGCTTACGGCGCAGTAGCAGTAGACCCGTCTTATCTATATCACTATCTGATGAGTTTTCCATACCGGTTGATAGCTTTGTTCGTCCATAGTCAAACAACCCAGATTGTTATATTGAGGTTATTTAATGTGGGCATTTTTACGTCTGGTTTAATAATGTTCCGTAAAGTTTTACTCAAGGTTAAAGTTTCGGAATCTCTAACTAACGTCATGCTGGCTATTTTTGCATTAATTCCAATTGTTCCCCAACTTGCCGCTCATATTAATTATGATAACCTTTTGTTCCCTCTGGTAGCCTGGGTGGCATTAATTAGCTTTAAAATTATTGATGAACTAAATAAGCGGCAGCCCAAAATCAGTAGTTATTTAACTCTAATCTGTGCATGCATTTTCACTAGTCTGGTAAAAGATGCCTTTCTACCAATATTTTTAGGCATAGTTTTATTCTTAGCTTATTTGATTTATCGGACTTATCACAAAAATTTTCATCAATTTTTTAAATCTTTGCTGATTAGTTGGAAAAAACTAACTTGGCTGCGCCGAGTCTTATTCGGGGTAATTCTGGTTGTTGCTTTAGGTTTGTTTGCCCAGCGAGACATCACTAATATTGTTAGATACCATACTTTTGAACCTAACTGTTCGGCTATTCTTTCTGTTAAAGATTGTAGTGCGTATGGCCCATGGAACTACAGTTATACAAGTCATCAAACATTACTGGCTAACAAAAATTCGGTTAGTTTTTTAAACCCCATATATTATCTAGGCGCCTGGCTATACTGGATGTGGTATCGCCTGTTCTTCGCAGTAAATGGACCGGCCAGCCAATTTACAAACTACCCGCCACTGCCATTGCCCTGCATAGTGGCTGCTTTGATAGGTATTATCGGTGTTGTTTTAATCTATAAATATCGCCGGAAGATTTTCCATAATAATCTGTATTTCACTTTCCTGATAGTAATTTGCTCGTTATATTTATTGTTTTTATTGGCAGATGGTTATGCCCAGTATCGTTATACCAATGAGCTAGTAACCATGAACGGACGGTACTTATTGCCAATTTTATTGCTTTTAGGGGCTATTGTCGGTTATGCCTTTAGTCTGGCAATGCGGAAATTTAAGATCACAAAAACGGTGATTACGATAATTGTATTATTATTATTTCTTCAAGGCGGGGGCTTTTTAACTTTCATTAGCCGCAGTGATTCTACCTGGGACTGGTCCAACCCAATAGTTATCAAAGTCAACAATGCTGCTCGCAGAATTACAAAACCAATTATTATTAAGGGCAGTAAAACCTATTCAACTAAATATTGGATTTTAAATTAATGTTTAGAATCAATATCGTGACGCTTTAGCTCTTCAAGAATATCTTCCATCAATGAGCGATTGGTGCGGATAAGATCTGCAATAATACCAAGCGTGAATGAGATGAACGACCCGACAAGTAAGACAGAGCCGATAATTAGCGATTGCAAATGATGCGCGCCGCCATAAACTCTTGCACCCGTAGTCAAATACAGATAATAATAATGAGCGAAGGGTATTAGACCAAGAACAAGTAGTACAAAGCCAAGCGTCATGAATACTGCATATGGCCGGTACATTACAAAACTACGGAAGATTGTTACTGACGAGCGTCTGACGTGTTGCCATGATGATTTAAAGTTGCGCGATTCCCGAGTTTTAGGGTTGGTCTTAATAGTGATAAATTCTATAGCATGCCGTTTATTGCCAGCCTGTATGGTTGTTTCCATGGCATAGCCCCAACGGGTTACCTGATTCAGTTGAATGGCGGCATTTTTAGTATAAGCCCGGAAACCGCTTGTCCCATCTGGGACTTTTGTTCCCGCTGCGATATTTAGAACTTTTGTGCCGATATTTTGCAATAATTTCTTAGCAGGTGAAAAATGTTCGATTGTTTGCACCTGACGGTCGGCTATAACTGTGTCGGCCTTGCCATTGAGGATTGGTTTTATCAGATCAGTAATGCGTTTTTGTGGATACTGATTATCGCCGTCAGTTATAACTATAATATCGGCCCCGAGATTTAGGGACTCCCTTAAACCAACCCTGAACGAATATGCCAGGCCTTGATTCTTGTGATGATGGATAAAATGCTTTACGCCGTTTTGCTTAGCGACTTCAACAGTTTTATCAGTTGAACCATCATCGATTACAAGTATTTCAATTTTATCAATGCCGGCTATTTTCTTGGGTATTGACTTTAAAACAACCGGAAGAGTTTTCTCCTCGTTTAGACACGGGATCATTATTACTAATTTCATTTCGTTCTCCAGATTAATATAATTATACACACCAAAGGTGTATATTTGAAAATAAATTACCAATAATGCTCAGTTAGTGTTAAGATTGCAAATTTATATTCTATCTGTAACGATAATTATTATTTATAATGCTAATACATATTAATGGCTGATAAAGTAAATCGTATCAAGCAATCATTGTTGTATAGCCAATTATCCTTATTTGGTTTTTTAATAATTTGCTCTATTCTAAAGCCAAATGTTGTGGCTATTAACGGCGGCGTTAGTAATTATGGTAAATATAAACAGACAGTCGCGCTTTACGTGCTTGGATTTTTATTGAATATCGTTTTTTTATGGCGAGCATCTAATCAAATAGTTAAACTAAAAAATAGCAACCATAGTATAAGACTGCTATTGCAAATTTTAGCTGGTTTAACATTACTGGTGCTTATCAGCACATTCCCGCGGTACTTAAAGACAATTTACTCAACTATACATGATGACTTCGGAATTGCACTTTATAGTTATGAATTCCTGCTTTCGATTTGGTTTATATTAAAAATAAGAACCCGATTGTCGGTATCATTGTTTACGGTAGAGTTCTTAGGATCATTTATCGGATTGTTATCAATATTAAAAGTTATCCATCTCTTATATGTCGGTCAGTTTATTGGTGCTGCCGGTTTTGGGGCTTTAATGGTACTAATATTTCCGGCTATTCTTGAATTGCTGCCGAACAAGACTCATGATCCGCTCATTAAACCGAAAACACCCCAACCTATTTGAGGTAATCTCGCTGGACTTCCCTGATACCAGACATAACGTGGTTCCCATTTTGGTTCATACTTAGCTTTAAATTGATGAAGTCCTTTAAAGCCAATAAAAATATCGCTTTTTTTATAAAGCAGGATGAGTAAATTGGCGAACAAGTTATCGGCAAAAGGTTTGCCGTCTAAGGGTGACATTCCTAAATTAAATCCTGAGTAACCTTCCTTGTTTTTAATTTGCATAATACGGATAAATAACAGATCCATGCTGTTAGTCGGTGCATCGGAGTTATGGCGCATGAGATCGATTGTGGTAAAACCAGGTTTAAATGATGGCAGCTCATTAGCAAAAGCCAGAGCTTTGCCTTGTTTGTCGCGTAGCACATAAAGTGTTGCGTATTGTAAGTAATCCTTCTCAAATCTACCTGTCAGAAAAGACCATTCTTTGCGATGCGGTAGCGTAATCCAACTCTCTGAAACTTTATTTAATTCTTTGATTAATTTAGAATCGTGCGGTGGTGGATAGGCATCAACTTCCAGGCCATTCTTGTTATATCGATTGACTAAGTTGCGAAAATATTTATTATGAATTGTACTATTTGTAAAATATTCAAGATTGATTACGGCATCAGCACCTATTAGTATGCTATGTAAACCGATCGCGGTGTAAGCTCTGTGATATTTATGATTTGTTTGGATAAAAGCTATTATCCATCCATTGTCTAGGCAATATTGTTTGAATTCTTTAAGCAGCGAATTTATTGATTTAGCTGCCCCGGCTGGATCACCCATACAGATAGCAACTTTTCGTTTAATGCTGTAAGCAATAAAAGCTTTTTGGTCGCTAGAGAAAAAATAACTTTTATCTTCAGGCCACAATTTAAAGAAATCATCAGTTTCGCCATTATAGACCTCAAGCAGCTTACGGGCTTTATCGGCGTCCGTTCGGGTATTTTTATTATGTTGCATGATAATACTCTATCAAGAAAATACCTGTATATTAAAAGCTTTATTAAAAATTATTAAGTCATATGCTATTAGATAATTTGGTCATTATACAGTCAAATTGTTATACTTTAAACAAAGGGAGATTATTTATGGCAGAAGATTTGTTGTTGCTGAGTGGTAATGCTAATTTAAAATTGTCTAAGTCTATATCAGACAGATTAAGTATTGAGCTAGTTAATGCCGTTATAGGCCTATTTCCGGATGGCGAAACTGATATAGAAATTACTGATAATGTCCGGGGCCAGGACGTGTTCGTTATACAGCCGACTGGATATCCCGCCGATCACAACATTATGGAATTACTGCTAATTATTGATGCCCTGCATCGATCTTCGGCCGCTAGGATAACTGCCGTAATACCGTATTTCGGTTATGCCAGACAAGATCGCAGAGAAGCTTCACGGAAACCAATTTCCGCTAGATTAGTGGCTAACATTATCAGTGCAGCTGGCGCCGATCGTATATTGTCTATCGACTTACATGCCGCCCAGATCCAGGGTTTTACCGATTTACCATTTGACCATCTATCCGCCACCGGAACTATTGCTGAAAAATTGGCAAGAAAAATTGATCATCCGGTTATTGTGGCGCCAGACATTGGGGCAAGTAAAATGGCCAAGGAGTATGCAAAACGTTTCGGAACTGACTGGGCGATCGTTGACAAAGATAGAATTGACGGTAGGACTACTAAAGTTACCGCCATAATCGGCGAACATAAAATTAAAGGCAGGAATGCTTTGATTGTTGACGACATGGTCTCAACGGCTACATCTCTGTTAAATGCTGCTCAGGCACTAAAAGAGCAAGGTGCTCTACAAGTTATGGCCGTAGCAACACACGGCGTACTCTGTGACGGTGCCACCGAGAGAATAACGCAATGCCCATACCTTGACCGTTTATACGTAACAGATAGTTTACCAGTGACCGCTTCTAAAAAAATCGAGCTGATTTCAATAGCGCCATTATTAGCCAAGGCCATCAGAAACATCCACGAGGGTAAATCTCTTAGCAGTTTATTCTGATATAAAGATACACTCCCTAGTAGCGCTGTAGTAGTAGCTTAAATTACAAGCCGCCAAATGTTTTTACCGGCCGCCTGCAGCAGCTGCTGAGCATAGCCTTCAGAATGATCATTAGCGTAGACAAATTCAACTATAGGTGTCTCACATAACATCCGTGCACAGTTCGGACATGGCAGCAAGTTGGTAAACAAAGTCGTTCCAACAAGCTTTATACCCTGCCGCTGGGCTTGCAAAATAAGCATTACTTCGGCATGGACAGTATCGTAATAGTTCAGATCATTCGGCGGTGAGAAATGTTTTTCTCTGGATGAGCCATAATGCATTGCATAAGTCTGAAATGGCACTACTTTATTAAAAGACCAGGCCAATAATTTGTATTTTGATTTATCGGTTGGGCTTTGTTGACCGAGTACCGCCCCGGTCTGGAAACTATAATCATAGGAATAGTGACTGGCTAAATCTGTTTGTCTCATCATGTCTGGAATACTATATTTGCCTGGTAGCACAGGATTGGTTGCAATTATTTTGTTCTTAACCTTGCGTTCGAAACTTAGCGCTTCTGGTTCGTCACAAAACGGAGAGACCAACTCGTAATCAGTTTTTTTATTTACTAAAACGTAATATGAAACCTGTGTATGCCAGGCATATTTCCATGACCCATTTACTAAAATAACTTTTTTAAAATCTAATTGTTCAAATAGGTATTTCAAATCCCGTTGGCGATAATGCAGCTGGTATATTTTATTCTTAAGTTTAGAGTTATTTACTTGGGTAATAATTTTATTTAATGGACTTTCTTGCTGCATTTTAAATTGTGGCTGGCCCTCAAAGCCAAACACGTATTGTTCTTTGGCTAGGCCCAATATAATATTTCCCTGCGGAAGATAAGTTTTAATTAGTTGTTTAAATCTTAACTGAGAAATTTCTCGAGGGGCAACAATAAAGATAGGCCGTAGACTATTTATCGGTTTTTTACTGGCAAAAGCCAAATCCTGCCAATCATAGCAAAACAGTTCAGCGCTCATTTTTTAGCCTTTGCAATACTTCGCGGATGCCAGACGACACTGGCATATTTTTAATATCTTCTAACGGCCACCATATGATTTTTTTACAGTCATCGCCGGGTCGGACTTTAATGCCGGGATCAACGTTACCCAATAAATATGTATTCCAAAAAAATTGTCTTAAGATTGGATATTTAACTTTTAAAAAGTTCTCGTACCGAGCCATATTGACATTACCCACCCTAGAGGCAAATAGGCGGACTTTTTGTTTGCTAATATTAATGCCAGTTTCTTCAAGTACTTCCCTGGCCAGTTCCTGCTCTAGCGGTACATTAAAATGATCAACTTGTCCGCCGGGCAGGCTCATTGTGTCAGGAATAAATTTTGCATTGTTGGCTCTTTGTTCTAAGAGTATCTCTTTATTTTTGTTTATTATTACTAAATCACAAACCATTGTAAGCTCTATTGGCTGTTTATATTTCTTATCAAATTTCCGGTCATAGCTGACAATTTTCTTTCGGGCTTGACGATACAGGGCAACATTTTCCAGCGGCGTATACTTCAATTTACGGAAATTCCAAACACATAGGTCTGGTTTATCAAACGGCACGCAATGAAAATGAAGGTGTTCATTTACAGTACCCTGAGCGCTAATGCCATCTTTTTCTATTAACTGCATGCCATTGACATGATGCACTTCTTTTATAATTTTCTGCGCTATATAGCTAAATTTTCGGATTGAATCCCACTCTAATTGATTTAATTCTTTAATTGAACGTATATGACGCCTTGGCACGATTAGAAAGTGCCCATCAATATAGGCATACAACGAGATAGTCATAACTACGCCGTTCTCTTCAAAGAAAATGTACTTGACATTCAAATCGCAAAAAACACATTTTCCAACTGAGCGCCAAATATCGTCATATTTCTTATCGAATCGGGCATCGCGATATAGTTCTTGTTTTTGCTGTTCACTTAGGTCATGCTGCATTGACTTACCTTAACTATTTTTCTTTTAAAGGATCTTTTCGTAAATCCATAAACGGTTTAAATACATCTGCTAGCTGGCCGCCGATGGCTCTTTGCAATATAGTGGTTGTTGAAATGGTGGTCGATTGGCGATCAATGATTTTTACTACACCACCGTATTTGATAACCGTTTTGTATTCCTTCGACTCTTTGTAATTACCAGTCCAATCTTCTTTAACAGTAACGTAAACATCTGGTTTCAGAAGTCCTAGAGATGGTTGGCAGCTTGGTTCGGGAACAATCGTCATAAAATCTACCGACCTAAGGTAAGACAGTATTTCTGATCTAATTTTTTCATCCAAGATCGGTTTATTAGCACCTTTGACATGCCGGATAGCGTTATTGCTGACTACCCCGACAACTAATATATCCCCTTCCTCCTTGGCTCTTTCAAGATAACGGCATTGGCCGACATGCATTAAGTCCCATGATCCGGCCGTAAAGACTATTCTCTTATTTTTCTCTTTAAGCTTATCGTGTAATTCCATCAAGTCACCTTGTGATATCAAGCGTTGCTTCCATGCGCTAGCCATACCAATGTCCTCCTCCTTTATCTAGTTAAGTTTTATTGTATCATTTGCGCGATAAATCAATTCTCGAGATAATAACAAATCCCGCGTCCGTAGAAAATGTTCGTTATCTGATAAAGATTGATACGGGTTGTGCCGTAAAAACTTATAAAAATCATACAGCAAAAATATATCGACTAGCCTTGCGAGTAAATCAGACGTTTTACTGATGCCAGTTAATCTGACTTTTGGCAAACGATTATTGCCACGTTTTTGATAGCCCGAAAACAGAAAATATTTTCTGACTTGTTGCTCGGATTTATGCTTACAATCTACCATTAAAAAGGCCAAGCTCCGGGCGATATCAAACAAAGGATGTCCGTAAGCTGTTTTCTCAAAGTCAAGTACACCACTAATAATCAGGTCTTTAGACGAGTCAGCTTGAGGTAAAGACGTAAATAGAATATTACTGCGTACAAAATCCAAATGCAAAACCTGCTGGCGTTTTAAACGACGGCAAGCTGCTAACAACATTAGGGCATTTTTCAATTCATTGTCGTCAAAACCTAGCCCCAACTTATGCTTCATGGCGGACGCAACACCTTTATTATTAATATACGCCCGTATTGTTTTTATGTGATTGGTGTATTGATCAGTTACTGCCAAGTAGCCGCTTACCGGTAATCTTCTCAACTCTGAGTGCATATTACCAAGCATACCGCCAAGTAATTTAATGTGCTTCTTGGTATAAGCTTCCCACGCGATTGTTCGCCCAGGTAAGTAATTATACAAAACGGCATGTCTACACCAGGATCCAACTTGTATTCGGAGAATTCTCGGATCAAGTGTTCGGCGGGCAGGATAGCCTTGTTCGGCTAAAAAATTTGAGGTTCGATTAGCGCACCGGATAGTGTGGACAATTGACGGCTCTTGTTTATAAATAATTATGTTTACAATTTGTCCGCCGAAAGTCAATAATGGGTGTGATTCATTGCGATAACCCTTACTGACTGGTAATTGATCTCTAAAATTAATCCCATAACATTTAGCGATCCGGGCAATTGCCTGCTTATCCATGCTTTTATCGGGTTTTATTTATAACCTCGTAGTGCAACAAAATGGTATTTGAATTAAGCTTTTCAGTTTCTAGTAATTTTAACTTGGTAAGTGGTAATTTATCACTAAATAATGATATTCCGTGACCAAAAATTATCGGTTCGATAGTTAGATATAATTCAGTAACTACACCGCTGTCCATGAATAACTTATAAATACTGGCACCTCCAGCAATGACAATATTATGAACGCCTTCTTTCTCCAACCGCTTAACTAAAATTTGCGGTTCTTCGCGGGTAGTTTCTACCCCCTCCATTTTTATGTCATCTGCCTTGGGCGTGTATACGATTAATCGGCGGCCTGTTAGGGGTCGGTTGATAGTCAAAAATGTCCGGTATCCCATAACCACCGTACCAGCTTGTTTAGACATTTTTACAAACAGCATGGTGTCTTCTTTACTTGTCCAATCTGTTGACAGATGATCAGAATTTAATCCGATAAATCCATCAGCGGTTAGCGATGCGATAATAAAGACTCTCATTATCATCAATTCTTACATAGTCCATTGATAGCCACAAGTTAACTCTTTACAAATTAATTAATAAACCACATAATCTTATAAATTATGACAAAAGAGATAGACGATAATAGTAATGACGCTGATGCCTATTACGGCGATGATGATGCCTCGACTGAGGAGCTTGATTTAAGCTTCCTGGATGAAGATGGCACATCTGACGAACAAGCCAAATAGGAATACTTCAGGCCGATATTCTGGGCTTCGAGTCGGCATAGTAGTGCCGCATATTTTTATGCAGCAATCCATATTGCCACATGTTATTTTTGCTCCTGGACAATTGGCCATTGATCTAGCCGAGGGATTAACGGAGCTTGGAGTTGACATTACATTGTTTACTCCCGGAGCAGTTGAAACACGTGTTAAAAACATTACGGCTGATCTCAGTTATTTTAAGTCTGAACTTAAATACCGTGGCGATAGCTATATTGATCTATTAAAAAAACATCCTATGACTTTTATATCCTTAGCTCGCCAGGTTCAAAGCGAACTTATTGCCAAGGCCTACAGCCTGGCAAATGCCGGTGAGTTGGACATTGTTCATATCTATACCAATGAAGAAGATATCGCCCTGCCTTTTGCTCAGTTTTGTTATAAACCGGTTGTCTTCACGCACCATGACCCTTTTAACTTACTGGTTAAATACAAAAACGTCTTCCCCAAATACCGTTCACTGAACTGGATTTCGATCTCATTTGCCCAGCGCGAAGAAATGCCTCCGGACACTAATTGGGTCGGCAATGTTTATCATGGCTTGCAGGAAAGGCTGTTTCAGCCGAACTATAACCCAAGTGTAAATTATATTGCTTATATGGGCCGCATAATTGAGCCCAAGGGTCTTCATTTAGCTATACAAGCAGTCCAATACTACAATGCTAGTCATAATCACTCTTACACCCTTAAAATTGCTGGTAAGCATTATGCGGGCCACCATAAAGACATCTACTGGCAACAGCATATTGCCCCTTGCCTGGCTGATCATAATATTGAATACGTCGGATTTATCAGTGATATAAAACAAAAACAATTATTTTTAAGTTCAGCCACAGCGTTGATTATTCCTTCAATTTTTGCAGAACCCTTCGGCATGGTAGCTATCGAAGCTCTGGCTTGTGCCACACCAGTTATTTGTCTTGATTCGGGCGCTTTGCCGGAAATTATTAATAATAAAATCGATGGCATTGTGATTAAGAAGCCGTTTGCTGATAGAAAAC
Organism: Saccharimonadales bacterium (SeqCode); assembly: GCA_035510715.1. Classification (GTDB taxonomy): domain Bacteria; phylum Patescibacteriota; class Saccharimonadia; order Saccharimonadales; family UBA4665; genus DATKGQ01. The sequence continues at coordinate 11,733 of DATKGQ010000024.1, forward strand.
TCGATACCGATAAAGTAGTAAATAAGCTGGCATCGGCAATAGAACAAATAAGCATTATTGACCGTAAGACATGCCGTAAAACTTTTGTGTCTCGTTTCACTGCCAAGAGAATGTGCGAAGAGTATGAATCTATCTATAAGCGAATATTGCAAAACAACTAGAGAATAACTAAGGGAGCTGCAATATGTGGATGCGACTTATAGCCGCTTAATTCAAAATTTTCAAATTTAAAATCATCAATGGCTTTTATGTCGCCGTTAATTGCTAACTTGGGAAATGCTAAGGGTTTACGTTTTAATTGCTCTTTGGCGGGTTCTATTTGATTATCATAAAGATGAGCATTACCGATTGAGATGATCAGCTCCCTGGCTTCCAGGCCAGTCAATTTAGCTACCATCTCAAGTAACAAGGCATATTGTGCAATATTAAATGGCAGGCCTAAGAAAACGTCTGCCGAGCGCTGATAAAGATGTAGCCGCAACTTACCCTTGGTCACATCAAATTGATACATTGTATGGCAAGGCGGCAAGCGCATAGCCTTTAAATCAGCCACGTTCCAAGCACTGACAAGGATAGCTTTGGAATATGGATGCTTTATAATCTCGTCAATCGCCCATTGCAGTTGATCAAATTCTTTACCGTCCGTTCCTCTCCAATGCCGCCATTGAACACCGTAAACCGGCCCCAGGTTCAATTTCTTATCAGCAAACTCATCCCAGTAATGAATCTTATGCTCCTGCAAGTAAGCAATATTGGAACTACCTGACACAAACCACAGTAATTCATACAGCAAAATACTAAAAGGCATTTTCTTGGTAGTCAATAACGGAAAACCATGTCGTAAGTCAAAACGCATTTGATATCCGAAAATCGATTTTATTCCGACAATGCCTCGGCTTGGTTTGCTTCTGCCTTTTTTCAGAATTTCTACAAGTAATTTTAGGTATTCATATTCGGGGTGTTTCATAAAGAATATTATTGCACACTTAGAACAGCTAAAACGCATTTTTCATCCTAACACCATTAGAGATGATGTAGAATACATAGCAGATATACTAATTTTGATACGGGAGATTGATAATGGGAACGAATAAAGCTCCGCAGCCGTTAGTAAATGAGTCGTTAATCAATGAACTTACAACCCGGGCGATTGCTGAAATCTATCCATCTCCAGAAATGTTAGCTAAAGAGCTCAAAAGCGGACGACGATTAACTGCATACTTAGGAATTGATCCTACAATGTCGGATTTGCATGTCGGCCATGTCAGCCAATTGTTGAAGCTTCGTTTATTGCAGAAGCTTAACCACCGCATTATTCTACTGGTTGGAGATTTTACCGGCATGATAGGCGATCCGACAGATAAATCGGCGACCAGGATTAAGCTAAGCCGTGAAGAAGTTTTGGCCAATGCCGCCGGATACAAGCAACAAGCCGGCAAAATCATTGACTTTAATGATCCTGTCAATCCGGCAGAATTACTCTTCAATAGTAAATGGTTAAGCCAAATGGGATTCGCTGAGGTGTTGGAGTTAGCCAGCGAAGTTACCGTTCAACAGATGTTGGAACGGGACATGTTTCAGCGACGTCTTAAGAATAACAAGCCCATCGCCCTAAGTGAATTTCTGTACCCGATTATGCAAGGACAGGATAGTTTGGCTATGGATGTAGACATTGAAGTTGGTGGCTCTGATCAAATATTTAATATGTTGGTAGGCTCAACTTTTATACGGCGCCATAAAAACAAACAAAAATTTATTATCGCCGGAGAGTTATTGGCCGATCCTAGTGGTAAAAAAATTGGTAAAACCGAAGGTAATATGATTACTCTTAACGACACACCGCTTAATATGTTTCATAAAATTATGCTTTGGGGCGATGCTATTACACCGCACGCCCTGGAACTGTGCAGCGAGTTACCAATGACTGAAATTGAGAAAATTATACATGATTTGGCTTCTGGAAAACTATCTGGTAAAGACGGAAAAATGTTTTTAGCTGGAACTATCGTCGAAGGTCTTCATGGCGAGAAGATTGCCGAGCAAGCCCGTCATGAATATCTTGATCTGACCTCAAAAAGTTCAAACCCGTTAGTAACCGAATTACAAACTGCAAAAGTAACCAAGGGGCAGAATATCGTTGACATACTCGTTGAATCAGGTTTGGTTTCTTCAAGGAGTGCTGCCAGGCGCCTACTGTTAAGCAATGCAGTCAGAGTCAATAATCAGACAATTAATGTTGATTGGTTGGTTCCTACTTCAGATAAAAAATTAGTGCTACAAGTTGGCAAGAAAATGCACGCTAATTTCCGCAATCTTAGCATTATTGAATAACTTCATAAACTATAAGCTATAATAAAAATATTATGGAACATAAGGTCAAACAAAAATTACAATACGGGATTATAACAATCGCCGCCGCGGTTGGATTTTTAGCGTCATTTTTACAAATGTTAGAAAAACTAACGCTGCTTAAAAATTCTCATGCCGCTCTAACCTGTAACTTAAACTCTGTTTTTAGTTGTTCAAATATTCTTAATGCCCATCAAAGTTCAGTTTTTGGCTTTCCGAATAGTATGTTGTGTATGAGCTTTTTCATGCTTACATTTTCAGCTGGTTTAATCGGCTGGGTAGGTGCGCAGATTAATACAAAAATACGTTTCGTTTATGAATTCTTTGCCTTATTCTTTGTATGTTTTGGATTTTGGTATTTTTGGCAAAGTATTTTCAATGTCGGTAGCATATGCATTTACTGTATATTCTGCTACGGCGGTGTCCTGGCCATTAACAGTGCCTGGTTCAGATTGAATTATAAATATCTACGCGTTTCTCAAAGCACTAAAACGTTCTTAGCATGGGCCGTAACTAATGGTGCCGATATTCTATTATGGTGTTTAATCGCAGCCGCTATTGCTTTAGAAGCGATATTAAAATTTGCTTAAAATAGATTATAAATGGAGGTTTTGAGAACAATTATGAACGATATTTCAATTGACAAATCAAAGGCAGCACTAGTAGTAATTGATCTTCAAAAAGGCATTGCCAGCCGCCCGACTGAACCATATTCTGCCGATGTAGTAATTAAGAACGCTGCCGCCTTAGCTGAAAGATTCAGAAAAAATAATATGCCGGTTTTTCTAGTTAGGGTTAAGCCATCTGCTGACGACAAAGACAGACTGCACCCCATTGCTGACGAAAAAATGTGGACACAAACGCAAACTCCCCCTCCCGATTGGGCAGAGATAGTTCCCGAAATGAGCCCTGAGCCACAAGATTTTCTTATCACCAAGCACCAGTGGGGGGCTTTTTATGGCACAGAGCTTGATTTGGAATTTAGACGGCGCGGTATCACAACGATGGTTCTGTGCGGCATTGCAACAAATATCGGCGTTGAAAGTACTGCCCGTTTCGCTTATGAATACGGTTATAATCAAATTTTTGCAGAAGATGCCATGTCGGCAATGTCGGCCGAACAGCACAACTTTACGGTTACTAAAACATTCCCTCGAATCGGTTTAGTTAGAAAAACTAAAGATATATTAGCTGCTCTATAAAATTGATGATTACAAAGCCAAACATTTAAACTCTGCCTTCAATTAGATCGTGCAATTGATTAATAAGCTGCTCAGCTTCTGATTGGGCCAATAAAGAAAGGGTTTCTTCTGTCATAAGTGAACCCTCGACAAGCTGTCCTAACTGTTCGACAGTATCTTTAGGAACTTTATTATCCTGATAAGCCTTAGCAAAAGCCAAAGTCTGATTTTTTAACTGCAAAGTAATATTCCCGCCTGAGCTCAGAGAACCCTGGGAGCTGCCCGCCCCCCCGCTCATACCTGGATTACTGCCAAGCAAATTAAACATCGGAGCATTTATGCTTAATATTTTATTTACAAATTTAATTAAAGACTTGCCTTGCATCTTTAGACTAACTATAGCATTTATATAAATTCAAAATTTAGCTGACCACATAGCCAGCCGTAAAACGTTGTAGAATATATACCCAACTCAATATAAATACCAGCATAATGGCTGGATACAATAATTTTTTCTTTTGGCAGTATTCATAAAGCATTAACGGCAAAGGAAAGACCATCAATGTATACCTCGGATAGCCGCCAAATTGTCCGCCAATAAGTGGAATCAGTAAATACAGCGCCGAATATAACGCAAAGCTTCTTCGTCGGTTCCACCAATATATCACCGTCAATAGAATAGCTGCTGCAAATATTAAATCGATGCCATTAAAACTGCCTAAACGATTAATAAATGAGGTGTGGAGCCAGCCATGATCCCTTTGGGCAGATATGAACTCAAAAGGATTATGATAACGGATTAATAGAAAAGTCATAAAGCTTACCAAGCCCAGACTGCCAACCAACATGGTAATCAATAGATTACGAATTTTGACTTTTTCTTCATATAATATTAATACTACTAATAACAATAGAAACGCTCCGTTTATGTGAGTGGCGGTTGCGAACATTGTTAAAAGCGCCGCTGGAAGGTATTTCTTTTGCAACGCATAATATATTGCACCTAGTGACAGAAAAGCAAATATGCTCTCCGTGTAGGCAGCAATAAAATATATGCCGCTGGGAAACAAAATAAATAGTACGGCGGCCTTTAGGGCTTTGATATTATCTTTCACTTTGAATAATAATTTAAAAACTTTCAGATAGTAGTAAATTGCTCCCGCGAGACAAACCCAAGCGATTATCAGCGAGCTCATTAGCGAAGAATTGAATATTATGTCGAATATATAAATTAAGAGGGGATAAAGTGGTAACCAACCCGTCGAAAAATCGTTAGTATAGCCCTGACGGGAAATTTTAATATAATCAACTCCGTCCCAATTGGCTAGTACCTTCAATCTATTGTGCGGCTCTACAGAATAATGAATATACTGCGGTGAATTAACGGCTATAATTCGGTGACTCTCTAAGCTTATAACAGAACCAACTACAACTACCGCTACGGCAATAACGATTGCCAATAGCCACTCTTTACCAATAACTGACTTATAAATATCCGAAAGTTTATACTTTAATTTTATAAATAAATTTTGACATTTCACTTCATACAATTATGCACAAAATATATAAATATGTTCAACTTTAATAATTTGTCCATCGGATAAAGATATGATATGGTCAAGATAGATAAATAAAAGTGCTAAACTGGTGGGCTCCTCTGAATATTCCAGGATTATTTTTATATGATAGAGTCTAACTTAGCTACCAGCAATAATGAGACGCCGACAGAAGCCGCTACAACCAGGAATAGTTTAGCCCGGAGATTAATAGCCAAGCCTGTTGGAAAAATTGCAACTTATCTGGCAGATACCTTCCCTGAGTTGCGACCTGACGATCTAACTGATTGGGGTAAAAAATTGGTTATTGGCGCTGATGTTTTTGCTTTAATATTCCCCGACCACCCGATATTGCCAACGATTTCATTTACTATTGGAAGCTTGTTTGACAGTGCTGATGGCGCACTAGACCGCGAACAACGATCCAGAGATGGTTCAATCCCGACTATCGAGGGTATGATTAAAGACGCCACAACCGATAAACTTGAAGAAGTTATAACTTTCGCAGCTCTTTCATTAATCGCCAGGAAGCGTGGCAATAATTTTGCTTCAAAGTTTTATGCTTTAGCCACCATGACTTCTGTGATGACGGCAGTATATCGTGCCGATGCTGAATCGCACGGATTTATTGTCGCGGAAGGCGGCGTTGGGACACGCCAAGGCAGAGCTGCTCTTGGCGGCATTGGCATAGCTTTTAATAGGCAATCTAACATTTCTGAACTTACTAGCGCCACTGTAGCAGTAAGCAATCTGATTACTTCCAGGCAACGTTTGGATGTCGTAAAAAATGGCGATAAATCACCATATTACAAAGGCACGAATGATGATCCGAGTTCTACGGAAGCAGCGAAGGTCCGTAGGATGGCGATACTTCCACATGCTACTGGCGGAATATTGGTAGGTGGTGTTCTGTTTTTACTAAAACCTAAAAAATCCAAGCACAATAACTAGACTAGTAGCATATTTAACAGGCTCTTATTTGTATTTACTTTTAATATATTTACGGATATTGTTTTGAGCTGTATTGGTAATACACATCTCCAGCCATTTATCGCTGGGGTGGGCTTTGCTATTAGCAATTATCTCTACAATTTGTTCATTTTTTAACTGAGTTTTAAGAGCCATAAATTTTCCATTAATTCTTCCACCACCGGCATGTTCACCAATTTCCGTGTGTACCGCGTAAGCGAAATCCAAAATCGTAGCTCTGTTTGGTAAATCTACAACGTCACCTTTTGGTGTAAAAACAAATATTCGGTCTTGGAAAAAGTCAGTCTTCAAGCTGGTATAGTAGTCATTAGTGTCTAAATCCGATCTTTGTAATTCGCGTAGTTGCTCGATCCAGGCAAAACTTTCTTTTTCCTGTCCGGTTGGGCTTTGGGAATTTTTATAGATATGGTGAGATGCCAGTCCATATTCATTAAATTCGTGCATATCTGGAGTGCGTATCTGAATCTCAATAATCCGCCCATCGCCACTGAATACTGCCGTATGTAGACTTTGATAACCATTGGGTTTTGGTACAGCAATGTAATCCTTAACTCTACCCGGAATCGGCCGCCAATGATTATGAATCACGCCCAGCGCCTGATAACAATCTGGAATTGATAAGACAAATACCCTGATTGCAATAAGATCAAATATTTCCTTATCGTTCCATTTTTTATTTTCCAGCTTTTTATAAAAACTATGAGTCCCTTTGATGCGGTCATCTATTTTAGGTAAATATTTTAGAGCATTAAATAGATCGGCACTCAAATCCCGATGCATTTTCTTAACTGTTCCATTAGAATTTTTTATTAAATTATCCATGACTAATTTTGTTTTTTTGTATTCTTCTGGAAAGGCATAAGGAAAAGCCAAATCATTTATCAAACCGACAAGCTTACCCATACCCATGCGGGATGCCAGCGGAGCATAAATCATAATACTTTCAACAGCTATACGGGTTTGCTTCTCTTCTGGCAAGAACTGCAGTGTCTCCAGATTATGCAAACGATCAGCTAGTTTTAAGATAACAACCCTAACATCCTGGGCAACGAAAACAAAAAATTTTCTTAAACTTTCGACATGGCGTTCGTTGCCGCTGTATCTGATCGTGCCTAGTTTGCTTACCCCTTCAACTAGAAATGATATTTCGCTTCCAAATTCCGTTTCCAGATTACCGACTAAAACTGAGGCATCTTCGATCGTGTCATGTAAGAGAGCCGCACAGACCAGCGGTGTCCCCATGCCAAATTCGAGGATATGTTTGGCAACACTGACGCAGTGTTCTTCAAAATAAGGTTTACCATTAGCTCTTAATTGGCCTTGGTGAGCTTTTTTGGCAAAGTCATATGATTTCACGATTAGATCCATGTCTTGCGTACTTAATTTTGGCAAGTAATCTTTAACTATAAATAAAAATGATTTCTTAATACTGTCTTCGTTGTTCATAATAAAAGCTTAAACCTATCTAAATATTTGACGGATGTATCTATTATATCTTTATATTAATAGAGTATACTTTTTTCGGTAAAACTATTTTAAATTTTATGAGTAATATAAATCAAACAAGACTAAATACTAGCAATATTAATCAGAAATACTTACGGGATTTAATAACTAAAGCCCGGTCAGTTCTTGAAATAAACGACTGCGGTACCCATACTGTCCCAGCTGCGGGTTTATATCCGCATCAAGTACTTTGGGATAGCTGTTTTATTGCTATTGGCCGCAGCCACTATGACGCCGAACGGGCTAAATCAGAAGTGACAAGTTTACTTAGTGCCCAGTGGCGCAATGGCATGATCCCTCACATTATCTTCTCTGACGAGAAACGATATTGGTGGGATCGAAGAATTTGGCGAAGTTGGATTAACCCCGAGGCCGCTTCAACTAAAGCCAGCAGTGGTATTAGCCAACCACCGATGTTAGCGGAAGCTGTCGTTTGTATCGGCCAACAATTATCCGATAAAAAAAAGATCGATTGGTATAAAAGCATTTTCTCGCAACTTGTTGCCTACCATTTATGGCTTCATAAAGAACGCGACCCCAGAAACGAAGGTTTGGTGGTCCAGTTACACCCTTGGGAAACCGGATTAGATAATAGTCCGCCCTGCATGATAGAATTGCGTGCTAAAAACTGGCCTAAGTGGTTGAAAACTCTAGACAAGCCGCTTATCGATAAACTTATTAATTACTTCCGATTTGACTCTAAGTATGTCCAACACGGTGAACGCGCCTCAAATTCAGAGTCATTAGCTTTATATAATCTGTTAAAAAAAATACGTCGATCCAAATATAATAGCAAGGCCATACTTCAAGATCCGGCTTTTGCGATTCAGGACATTACTTATAATTGCATTCTGGCTAGAGCCGATAATTTGCTATTGGATATTTCTAAAACTATTAACGCAAAGCTGCCCAGCGAATTATCGATATATATTGTAAAAACCAGCGATTCACTAGAAAGTTTATGGGATAAGCATGACTTGCAGTATTACTCGCGTCAATTTTTATCAGGGAAATTAATAAAAGAATCCTCAATTGGTACTTTCATGCCCTTATACGCCGGTACAATTAGCCACAAACGTGCAGTCGAATTGGTAAAATTAATGGAAAATGATACTAAGTTAGGACTGAAGTTCCCCATACCTACCGTATCGGCTAGCTCACCATGGTTTAGCGAATATAAATATTGGCAAGGACCAACCTGGATTAACACAAACTGGTTAATTATTGACGGGTTAAAGCGCTACGGATTTTACAAACAAGCTCGAACATTGGCAATAAGAACTCTACAATTAGTAAATGATTCCGGTTTTTATGAATATTATGACAGCTTAACTGGTACTCCGAGAGGAGTTAATAATTTCTCTTGGACGGCGGCGCTAATAATTGATTTAGCTTATAAATTCCCTAATTCTGGCTGAATCAGTAGAGACACTACTACTCTTTACTTTCGTCCTATTGGACTCATCAGCATGAACACTTATTCATGTAGTAAAGAGAGATGGTGTGCCGTTGTGTGTAAGCCAGGGGCTCACATCGTCAACGGCACACCCCTAGGGCTCCAGCATCTGCTGGCCTCTTTTCCTTAGGAACTCTTTGCAACTCGATGGATTACTTCACTTCGGCGTCTTCCTCAAAATTTACCGAGGAATCTTGGGCGCTGGTATTCGTGTCACGTGAGTACCGAGTATCCCGGCGATAATTGCCAGAAACGACACAACTGTCAATATCAGCAGTAGAATCCCTAGAACCCACTTTATTATCGGATGAGCGTGGCTATTAGTCATGATGAACAAGACAAGGACCACCACCCAGACGACCAATAGGATGATAGACATTAGAATTGACCTCCTAAAATCGTACCGTTGGAATAGCCGACGATGACCATGTTGAACTGTGTCGGAACTGTAATTGGCCCCCAACCGGCTTCAAATATTTCTATGAAGTTGTAGGCAATCCAAGCCAAGTTTTTACCGCCGCCGCCTGTTATCCAATTAGGATATCCGTCTGATGTGTATTCGCCGGACCACCGCCAAAGGAAACCCTCCCAGGTGATAAACGGATATCCTTTGGTGCTGCGATTCCAGATGGTGTTTCGTTCAGGGTTATAGTTGTAGCTCAAGTTCTGGTTCCAACCAAGCGCATTACCGAATAGTCCGTGAGCCCATTGATACCAGCCAGAGGCAAATTTGATATCTTTGCCATGGCCTTTTTGGCTGACGTTAAACGGAATTTCTTGCACCTGGAGAGCGTGCGCAGTCGGGCTACTAATCCCTAGTGACTTATACTCAGCCAGTGTTGGCACTGACGGATAAGTCAAAACGACTTTCAGGGATTGAGCATAGGTTGGCGGGCTGCCGTTAGGCATGCGTCCATCGGTCATCAGAAATGCGATTTGCGATTGTTGTTTTATGGTGACCTGGGACGGAGATGCCGCGTTAGCATTGACAGAAAGTAAATCAGTAGTAAAAAGACAATTAGCAACTGCTACCAGGGATATAAATATCCCCAGTTTCCGAAGTGTCATTGGTCTTCCTTTCGCCTTTCTCGGTAAGCTATGGGAATGAGATCGTAATTATCTCACCCTAAGTGAAGGTACAACCCAGAATTCACTAAGAGTCAATATAATTATACTATATATGTAAAGATTACGGTTCTTTCATTAGATGTTTCATCTAAGAAAGGAACCTTTTACTATTTAGGCTAAAGAAAACCATGTGATAACTAATCAAATCTTACACTCTCAAGTAATTTGAAAATTTGTTTATTGTCTGTGCTGATATCGCCGTAACTACCCATCTCATATACATTGATTTTCCATAAAATATCACAATCTCCATAAAACATTCCCAAAGGGATAGAAGGCGGGAGGACCGCTATAGAGTCTCCTACGGTTGGTCTACATGAAGCAGCTTAATCATTATGGTGCTATTCTTAACATCTATATATTTTAAGCATAAGCTAGATCATATTTATTTATAAAAGGATAAGCTAAAGTTTTTAATTAGTGTGCGTGATGCTATGGTATAAGCGCCTATTCACTATGTAAATAGCGTACTACATCTCCGGCCGAGAAACCTGGACCATAGAGAGTGACAAGCTGCTTGGTTACTTCACATAGGATATCTCCTGACGTAATAATTGGCTTTTCTTCTATTCCATGTCGCGTTTGACCTAATCTGATTGTCGCCAGCAATCCATTACAGAGACAAATCCTGCCGATTGTATCTTCAATATTACCGCCTTTGTCCCTATAATCCTCGACTGGTTCAGCAGCGCAACGGTATTTAATCACCTCCCTTCCGTCTTTCTGAACTTCAGCATACGGCTCGCGCAGATATCCCAGATCACACTTCCTGTCGCGCATTTCATATACTTCAGTTTCAGATAATGTTTCCGCAAGTAGAGCCACTTTAAACGGTAGACCGGTTGGAGAAGCAAGCATATCAGTTTTAACACTTATGCCAACCCCAATTACCTTATCGATAATCTTAGCCCGAATCGTAGGATCTATACCTGATTCTTGGCATAATAAAAATGCAGTTCCTGCCTGTATGCCATTAGCACCGCTACCCTTAGCTTCTTTTAATCTATCCGGGCTATCATAGCCGCCAGCTAACCAGAATGGGAATCCAAGACTTTTAATATCATCAAGATTCACTAAATCTTTATCACCATATTCAATCTTATCCCGAGGTAAGGCATTATGGCCTCCGGCAACAAATCCCTCAATAACAAAACCGCTGGGAGGGCTTACATTACCAGAAAGTCTTTTAGCCAGCGTGTTTGATGATACAATTGCCAAAAACTTTGGTACTATATATGGTTTATCTCTTTGCAAGCTGAACTTGCCAGGATCAAATATTATTTCATGCTGCTTCTTGGCGCCAGTAACATCAAATCTTATTGATGTCTTCAGTCCCAATGCCAAATCACCAAGTGCTTTGGGAATCTGATAAGGAATACCAGCCCCCATAATTATGCAGTCAGCTTCGGCCAATATTGCCCCATAAAGCGCACTGAGAGTCGGTGCCTGCAACTTAGTCAGCAGATTCATGCCAATTGGGCCAGGCGATGAATTATTTTGAGCTGCTAAGCGTTTGGCAAGCCACACTTCTACAAATGCCCCAACCATATTTAGCTCGACAGCCAGACTGCGGGATTCAGCATCGTACATTGGTACAGATTTATACGGCTGGTTTGGTTGGCGACCATTTGATATATAATATTTTTCTACTGTTCTTCTAGAAATATCCCTGTTTGGAAACGCTTCCAGGGCTTGCCGAAGTGATCCATCCGGATCACCGTTCTGTAGACGTCGAGCTAAGACCGGCCCAATTAAAGTCCCTGAAACAATGCCCATCGCACCTTCCGCGGCTACCGCGCCAGCCAATCGCCAATCAGATATCCCGACCCCCATACCACCTTGGATAATATCTATATCCGTAAAATCCTTTGGCGTTTCGTTCGGAATTTGTTCCACCACAATACTTAAAAGTATATTGTTACCGCACGAATATGTCTATTGCCTGGATATATCACTTACAGAGTCAGATTAAAATTATTAGACTTAAGCTACTGATTAATTCGATTACGGATGTACTCGTCAAAACTTTTTCCTATTACCGGATGTTGTAATCCCATATCAACAATCGTTTTAAGATATTCCAGTTTATTGCCACTGTCGTAGTGCCTTGCATTCTGAACTTCATATGCCAAAATTCTCTCACCGCTATCAATACAAAATTGAATGGCATTCTGTAATAATTCTTCTCCAGGACTCAAATTCTTCATATTTCATGTATTGATTTATAGATTGACGGATTAAAGGAATAGCTGCTAATACTTGCCAGTGATGTTTGTTAAATTTTTAATTACTAACGCGTGCTGGCTTATTGTATAAAACTATTTAATTGAACATCCGGCTTTTACATGATTATATATATTTGTGCTTAGAAATAATGCTGAAAATACAATCCTCGTGGACATGGATGACGTATTGGCAGATTTTAGTATCGCTGTACTCAATCGCATACAGAGTGATTACCCCCACATTACAACGGTTCTGGACAGACCTAATTTCTATATTGAGGACGACTATGACAAAGAACACCGGGCGACCATTACCGCTATCAGCGAAGAACCTGGATTTTTTGCTTCCTTACCATTAATAGACAACGCTCTTACCGGCTGGCAAAGGATTGTTGATTTAGGCTATAGCCCGCAGATATGCAGTTCACCATTAAGCCGAAATCCTACTTGCACTACTGAAAAATTAGAGTGGCTAGAAAAACATTTTGTACCTCATTTCGGCAAATTAGTAGTTGAATCGGCAATAATAGTTAAGGATAAGTACTTAGTTGATGGCGTTGCCTTAATTGACGATCGTCCAGATATAGAAAACAGTATGTCGGCAACTTGGCAGCACATTATTTTTGATAGAACTTACAACCGGCAAACTAGCCACGATTTACGACTTTATGACTGGCTTGATCCGAAATTGCCGGAGTTGCTCGCTACTGCACATGATCTTTACCGCAAGAAACCTAGCTAGTCAAGTCTTTAGATTTTTATTCAATCTTTTCATTTTAACTTACTATGACTTTTTACTTGTAAATTGCCAACCCAATTTATCCAAGAAGTAATACTCATACATATTAAGTTTCGCCTCAGCTTGTTGACCCTCGAGCGCTGAAGATGGGTTTAACTCAAGGAGTGCCGTACTGATTATGTCAGCGGAATTTTTGGTATGCAGGTCGTCTTTCCCAACAATTACATCTATTGCGGGATCATAAACTACACCATCATCAGCGCCTTTTAGCTGAATATAATGGCAGAAATTTCGATCTAAGAATGTACCGGATGAAGTGGCGGCATCCCAAGCCGTACGACATTCTTTTATGGAATCATGGGGGTCATCTTCTCTGGGTAGACTCGGCCACATTGATTGCAGGATCACGCCGTGACGTAAATTAAATCGTACATTTAATAAGTGAACGCCTATTTCAAATTGTACTCCCCTGACATCGGTCTGTGGCTTATCACTCAATAATTGGGAGGGCTCAATAGTCCCGTACCCCACCGCTAATAAATCTTGGTATAGTTTTTCTTCGTCGCCTAAATCTAGCTGTTGGCCAGATAAAGCTTTTTTATATTTATTAGCATAGGCTTTGTATAGTGCAGCCCTATATATATACTTGACATCGTGATGCTCAATTTCTTGCCAGTCTTTCTCGGCTAAACTACCAATTTTTCTTACCGATTCATCTATCAAGTGGGTTCTAACTGTAGGGTTTGTATGCTTATGGCAAGCAAGATCCATATAGGCTCCGGCGCATACGCTACGCACATAATAATTGCCTCCGCCTTTACGCATAACAGCTATGAGCTGCTGCAAAGTTTGGCGTGGCGGAACACTATTGCCATATCGTAGGTAATACTCCACGGCTATTATTGCTTCCGCCTCACAGCTTTCCCGATCTAACCTTGTTTCTAAGCTCACGGAGTAATTTTTACATTTATAAGGTAGCATGGCAAGCTAGAATATATCTACATGGCATTAGTGTTTGAATCTATTCCGAATTCGTCTGCAATATCAAGCTGGATGCCAACATTCATCAAGAGATATTTGGACCGATTGATCGTTTTATGGGTTTTTAAAACCTACAGATTTTTTATGATGGCTTAAGGCGTGACCGCGCTGACTAATAATAGCTAAAATAATGATTGCGATTAGCGAGATAACTATGAATACTAAATCAGATTGGCTGAACTTAGCATTTGTAATTGCATTAAGCGGAACATATTTTGGAATCATCCACTTGAAGTAATTAGCTTGTAAAAAGGTCATTAAACAGATGATAGATACTAGTGCGACGCTATGCAGTATTACTCTGCGGAATATTTTTCCTTCCTTATTGGTTTGTTTTGTGGCAGCAGCAGCCACAGCTATGCTTTGGGGAGAAATCATTTTTGCAGCAACACCTCCTGTACTATTAGAGGCTACCGTTAACACAGGGTTGATGCCCAGAGTGGTGGCTGTATGAGCTTGGACGCTACTGAATAGGGCGTTAGATGATGTATCGCTGCCAGTTATGAAAACACCTAGCCAACCCAACAATGGGGCTACTAATGGGAACACTCTGCCTGTCGATGAAAGAGCTTTACTCAGGGTTGCAGATATGCCGGAATAGTTAGCAACATAAGCAAAACCAACTATTGATGCAATAATTATTAGCGGACGGGACAGTTCCTTTAAGGTCTTACCAGCAACTTTCAAAACTTGCCTTAGCGGCATGCGCATTAATACAGCCGAAAGAATTGCTGCTAGAAAGATAGCCGTTCCGGCCGCGGACAGCCAAGTGAAACTATAGCTAACATCTAACGCCTTACCCGCCACAATAATGTCATGATTCAAAGAGCCAAATGGAATCTCAACTGTATATCGCCCTAGTAAGGCTTTAGTGCCAGATAA
Source organism: Saccharimonadales bacterium (SeqCode) (assembly GCA_035510715.1). Lineage (GTDB taxonomy): Bacteria > Patescibacteriota > Saccharimonadia > Saccharimonadales > UBA4665 > DATKGQ01. The sequence continues at coordinate 26,786 of DATKGQ010000024.1, forward strand.
TGCCCAGTTAGCGATAAAAATTATTAACAGTAGGAATGGTGTCCAAGCCCTTACGAGAACTGACGCACTCGGTAATGATGTGCGGTGCTCGGTAGCTGGAGCTTTTTCATGAGGGAAACGCCAAACAGATTTCGGCCGCCATACAAATAGCAGACATATCAGACATAATGTCGCTACTATTGAAGACAAGATATCTGGCAAGGACGGACCCAGATAACTAGAAGTTAAGAACATAGTCGTCGCATATGCCCCGCCAGTAACTAATATCGCCGGCCAAACTGCTTTAGCTCCACGCCAGCCAGCTATTATTATTACAAGCCAAAGCGGAATAATTAAGGCAACTAGTGGTAACTGGTGTCCGATCATCCTGCTCAGGGTGTTGGCATTTATGCCACTAAGTTGACTGGCAGTTACCACAGCAATGCCTATCCCGCCAAAAGCTACGGGCGCCGTATTGGCTAACAAACAGATACTGGCGGCATAGATAGGCTCGAAGTTTAGTCCAATTAAAATACCAGCGGTAATTGCTACCGGAGCGCCAAATCCTGCCGCACCCTCCAAGAAGGCGCCAAAACAAAATGCGATCAGTAATGCCTGCAACCGACGGTCATTTGTTAATGATTCAATACTATGACGTACGACCCCAAAACTACCACTGGCGATGCTAAGGTTGTATAAAAATACTGCCGCCAATACAATCCAGCTGATTGGCAATAATCCATCCAAAATACCGTATAAACCGGCCAATCCGGCAAGCTTTACTGGCATACCATAAGCAAATATGGCGATAACTAGAGCTAATACCAAAGTTATCAGTGTTGCCTTATACCCCGCCACCTTACGGCTTAAGAGCATACCTGCTAATATCAAAATCGGAGAAACCGCAACTAGCGTAGACCAGAGTAAACTATGTAATGGATTAGCTAGTTGTACCCACATAAGCAAGTCTTCATTTTATTTTATATCGCCCAATCGAACATTATTTTTAAGTATAAACATTTAAGTAATCGTTTTCAACTTACTTAAGTTGCTAATCAAGTCGGTTTAAAAGAAAAAATCACTGAAAGCTGAATGTCCTGATAACTTTCACAAATAAATCATCATTCAAACCACAATCTAGTAAAGTAAATGAGTTAATGTTTATTGGGATATCCCCTTTTATCCTAAGATCATTTACCAGTGTAATGTGCGGTTGAAATCCGTTCCCCATATACTCAGGAAAATCATAAGTTGGATTAAATTTATTAACGGTTTCTACGAGTTGTAGGTGTAGGTCTCTAAGTTTTGATTGAATTGATATTTTTATAACAGGAGTGTCATAATTGGGCCCAAACATGACTTTCTCTTCGGTAACTGCAGAAATTGGCGTTAGACAGCCGGCAATCTTAGACAATTCTTTTAAAAGACTGCTTACGTATTTTTCCCGCATTGAATAAATCTGGCACAGTGTAATATGCTGCGGTGAATTTTCTTCAACATAAACAGTACTATCCTTTAATGGCATAATAAAATAGGCTATTACATATTTATGCATACTTGGATATTATCAGATTTCTTTACTGTAAATTTTGTCATATTCATGGATTATACTAATTATAGGCGTAGCTTATGAATATTAATGATGATCTTTTGAATAAAGCACGAAAACAGCGGTTGTTTTTACTCGTGGTATTTAGCGCAATGGTTTCTTTGTTAGGATTAGCATTTGTGATTTGGTTCTCGATATTTAATAGTTTAAGCAATTACTATAGCCATGATGTGACGATAGCTTGGGTATTTACTATAGTTGCGGCAATAGTCGCTATTTATCTTGCTATATTTGGTCCTAGAAGAACTAAGAAATTGTAGAGACAGTTAAATATTCAATAATTTATCAGCGTATATTATAGTTTATATAATGTTATGTCCAGAATAATAATTCATTGTTATAATCTCATGCAATAAATATTTCTTAGAAAGATATATGGTTTTGATTAAGTTTATTAGATTCAATTACTATTTGTTTGCGTTAACATGTCTCATGCTGGCTTGTTATGTAGCTAGCCCAGCACCTCCAGCTCTAGCGGCTGTTAATGGAGCACTAAAAGTAGTTAGCAACCATGTTTTAACTACCGATGGCAAGATTTATGTTCCAGAAGGAATATCAGTATATGGAGGGCTAGAAGACGCCAACTATATGGAGAATTTAGCTAATGATAATGCTCAAATAATAGCAGCAGCAAAATATTGGCACGCTAATACAATACGTTTGCAAGTTGCAGAGGGCAACTTGTTTACTATCCATACCAGAGGTAAATCATATAATAATGAATTCTTACAAACATTGATAAAACAAGTTAATTTGGCTCATAGTCATGGTATGGCGGTTGTAATAAACGACCAAACTGAGTTTACAAGTAGAATTTCTGGGCCAACAATTGAAACGTCAAAGTTTTGGAAAATTATATCGAATACATTTAAGAATCAACCATTCGTAATCTTTGACTTGTTTAATGAGCCTAACTATAAAAAAGTTATTAAATCAGATGTGCAGCCAACTGGATTTACAATTTACAGAATATTCGGCGTTGCTGGAAAGACTGTGAGACAACATCATAAAAGCCAAATTAGCTCCAACAAAATATGGAATATATGGGAAAATGGTGGTCGATTGAATGGTATATCTTATTTGGGCATGCAGACATTAGTAAACCAAATTAGAAGCTATGATGTTAATAATATTATATGGATAGAAGGCCCGAACCAAGCCAGATATTTGCCCAATAGTAGCCAATTGATCAATGGTAGTAATATTGTTTATTCTATCCATCATCCAAATTTAAATAATCCAGTCAGTTGGGATGCGATTGGTAACCTATCAAGTATTGCGCCTGTTGTAGATGGTGAGTGGGCTCAATATGAGTCGACCAGACCTGAGTGTTATTCACTGGCTTACACTAATGCGCCATTATATTTAAACTACCTGCATCAACATAATGTTGGAGTTATAGCTTGGTCGCTGCAAGCTAATTCGCTTTTACAAGGCAACAGATTCGCCGCCCCAACTAATACTAATATCCCAAATGATCCTACGGATGCTACCGCACTTAAAAAACCCAATAAAATTTTTTCAAGTTATTCATGCAGTAATATATATGGCCAAGGTGTAGGTCAATTGATTCAATCATATTTTGAACAGAACAGTGTAAATTTTAGCTCTCTTTAAGTCCAGTTGATAATGGGTAATTAGCTAAGATTTCTATTAAAATTAAGCTGGACTATTAACTATGTTTATACTTATACTTTGTGCATCTAATGTCTATATTTAAGAAATTATTGGAACCCGATCAAGCTGGCTCTTACCATAGTAATTTAACCAATCATCGTAATCTTTCAATGATCGTCATCATGACCGGTGTTCTGATTACGGCTATTGACACAACGATAGTAGTTCTTGCGCTACCGGAAATTGAACGCGGACTTAAAGTCGGGCTAGCATCAGTAATATGGGTAGTTATTGGCTACTTATTAGTTATTACTCTAATGGCCACTCAAGTTGGACGTTTAGGAGATATGTTCGGCCGAGTTCGGATGTATGAATTAGGTTTTTTAATATTCGTTATTGGTTCTCTTGCCTGTGCTTTATCCTGGAATGAAAGCTCAATTATTATATTTAGAATTATTCAAGCAATTGGTGGGGCTTTTGTTACAGCCAATAGTGGTGCCATAATTGCCGGACTTTACCCTCCCGAGAACCGTGGAAGAGCTTATGGCTATAACTCTATTGGTTGGAGCTTAGGAGCAGTGCTGGGTATCATAATAGGCGGTTTAATTGTTACCTATATATCTTGGCGTTGGATATTCTGGATAAATGTACCTATCGGTATAGCTGGTATAATCCTTGCATTAAAAGTGCTTCATGATAAAACAGAACGTCTAAAACATAAATTAGATCCCGCGGGCATGATTAGCTTGGGCCTGGGTCTTTTTGGCGTTCTTTGGGCAATAACTAAACTTTCCACAGAGTCGCTAGATATAACAATAATGGGATATTTATGCGGCGGCCTATTGCTGCTGTTCTTATTTTGGCTAATTGAAAGAAGACAGAATGAACCAATGCTGCGTTTCTCAATTTTTAAGATCCCCACTATGGCTCCTTCATTATTTGCTGCATTATTCCAGGGATTAGCTAACTTTGCTGTGTTATTTCTAGTGATCATGTATCTGCAAGGTGTTCGTGGCTTAAGTCCTATTCACGCTTCGCTTTTACTAGTACCGGGCTACATCGTTGGCTCGGCCATTGGGCCATTTGCCGGACGATTAGCCGATAAATACGGCGCTGTCTTTCCGGCCACAGTTGGGTTAGCCATACAAGTGTTAGCATTGTTTATATATGCTCATCTATCGCTAAATACTGGTTTATGGCTAGTAATTGTCGCTAGCGTAGTCAATGGTATTGGCGCCAGTTCTTTCTTTCCAGCCAATAGTTCGGCAGTCATGAAGGCTTCACCACATTCAATGTTTGGCATATCATCGGGCATGTTACGGACCTTTTCTAATATTGGCATGGTCTTCTCTTTTTCGGTCGCCATCCTTGTAGCATCCCGTTCCATATCAAAGAAGCTGGCATTTGCGATATTTGTTGGTGTAACTAACTTGCATGGTCATCTTACCTCTGCGTTTACCAACGGTCTACACTCCGCTTTCTATGTACTAATGGGTTTTATGATTATTGCGGCGTTATTGTCTTTGTCTAGAGCCAGATCTATTAACTCTTAGCTATAGCTACCAACATCTTTTAAACGCTTTTAGCTAGTCAAGCGGCTTCCGATAACGGCTGTAATGGATGGACATCTTGGTCAGTATGCCAACCCTCAACCAATTTATTTTTAGGTACGGTGACTTCAAAAGTAAGTGTATCACCCCTACTGACAATCATTTTTAGCTCCTGGAAATTACCGCAACTATCATAAACAGGACTGCCTGAGACACAGTAAACTGCATGCCTAAATTCTGGATGAAGCTCAACTTTTTCAGTATCAACTAGACCATCAAACAATTCAGGGTAGATTAGTGGTTTTTGGCTAATATTATCTACAGACAGTATGCCGTCTACACTTCGAACCAACCTAGCGGAACCGATCGAGTACACAAATATACCATTTTGATCTTTTCTAATCCCGTGAATCGGGAAAATGGCCTCACGATCATTGAGCCAGACTGGCGGCATAGTTGTACCGGCCTTAAATGTGGCCCATGGGATATTATCGGGTAACTTTATGTCATTTTGCTGAATGATTAGCTCGCCATCATTTAATCTAAAGACGCGCAAGCGGTGATTATTTTCTGTACCTTCCGGCCTGAACATAAAAGTAGTCTCATCAATAATGGTGGTGTTCTTTCCGTCAATATTATCGCCTATTGGCGTTGTCTGGTCGCCCCTTCCCAGATTAGTTACAATCTTGTGCTCCCGTAGTCCGGTAGCCAATTCTGCTTTAGATGTAATCACAATGGCAGGATGCGGTATATATTCCTCGCCTTTCTTAATAACGGAAGTAAGACCGATAATTAGCTTACCACCCTGCAAAAGCACTCTCGGATCTTCTAGAAAGTCTTTTCCTTCTTCTGGTTCATAAACTGTTTCAGATAATTTAACCCTACCGCCAGAGTCTAACTCTCTATAAACTAAAGGTGCTACGTCAGGAAGTCCAATTCCAGCCAAAATAACGGGACCACGACCCAACAAGCAAACTGTACGCTCGTACCTGATGATCCCTTCAAGATCTTGTTCCTCTACATTCTCCCACGCAGCCACATTAAAAAGACCATCCGCGCCAGGCATCACCTCGATTTTTATTTTATCGGTATCTTCTTCTAGGTCAACGTCTAACATTCCGCCATAACTGTGAATTTGTTCATAAGCTAATAATTGTGCCATATCTTTATTTTTTATACAAAAGTTTAGACATTAACAGTATAGCTCCCTTGTCAAGTAAAGTAAAAATTTGTAATTAACTTTAGCATAATTTAACCGAAATATCCCATCCCTTCTAACAGATTTAACAGGGGTTGTTAACTAGCTTTGAAAAACTGTCTGTAAATCAACGGTTGCGGTACAGATCCTGGTATCAGCTACAGCATAATAAAGTCTTAGGAGGTTATCTTCTTCAATCACTCCGCAACAAAATACTGATTTTGGTAGAATATTATTCTGGGACATATCAGCAATGTCGTTGTCTGATAGCGACCGTAGAGTGGCATATCCGCCAGGTATTAAATCGCTCAAACCACTTGTCTCATATGGTTCGCTAGGTTCTAAGATAGGTTTTGTGCAACGCCAAATAACATCTAAGGGGTTGTCTAAACTAAGAAGTGCCGCACCTAGGCAATAGGTTTTCATGTCACTAAATTGATCAATGCCATGATAAAATATCAACCAGCCTTTTTTAGTTTTTATTGGTGCTGGCCCCATTTCCACATAAGCAGCATCAAAAAAACCTTTTCTGGCACTAATAACAGGTGTTGAATCGGATTGCCAGTTTAATATATTGCTAGAAGTGGCGGACCAAATATGATTATCACCGAAAAGTAAAAAGTATTGGTCATTTATCTTTTCTGGGAATATGGCAGCAGCTTTAGACCAATCCGATGGTAAATTTTCTCTTTGCGGGTGTTTTAGCTCAGGGAATATTAGATTATGCTTCTTCCAATTATATAGATTGTTACTGGAAGCCATTGCCGCCCTGGCGGTCGTGCCATCAAAGGCTGTGTACGTAAGCCAGAACCGACCATTAAGAAATGTTATCCGTGGATCTTCGCAACCTCGTTGTTCCCAATCATGTTCAGGAGATATAACTGGATCTGGGTTAATAATAAATGATATCCCATCAAGACTTGTAGCTAAGAAAATTCGAGATATCCAATCATCACCCACGCCCCTAAGAAACATGAAATATTCGGCTTTATGTTTGATAATTGTACAGTTATAAATTTTTTTAGAGTACAGTTTGTTATTGGGGTCGGGTATTATTATTGGATTATTTGCATAACGCTCAAGCATATTACTAGTTTAAAGCTTTTTTGCGGTTTATCGATACTATATCGTTAAGCGAGTGTTTAGCATATGCAAGCTTAATAGCAAACAAATATTCGATTCAGCACCACTATCATGATTAATACCAGTCTGGTTGATCCCATCAAAACATTTTAGTGATTTAGGGTCATACATCTTTTTTAATTTTACATTTTTACCATCAAACCAAGCCAACCACCGCTTAGCAGATTGATAATCAATTGGCTTGCCAGAGCACTGATAAGCCGCTAACCATGCCCAGATCATGTAGGCCGCGTCAATCGGTTGTTGAGAATAGGTTGGCACTTTGGGTTGATTTTTTTTCAACCAGCCTCGATTGCCAATGGGTGATAATAGCCGATTACGACGGCATTGATTATTTATAAACTTTAAAATTCGTAACCCGATTTTGGCCACATCTCCATCTTCTGCATTAAATGCATACCGCAATAAGGCATACGCCATAATACCGTTACCATATGTCATCTCGTTCTCCGGCCATAGCCAATTATCTTCTAGGTCATTAAATAAACCAGCTAGTTTATTTGCTAAATCATGAGCTATATCTATGTCTAGATATATTGCGCCTAGTAGGGCGTAGGCAATACCTCGCATACGAGATAAACCATTAATTAATGGCATAAGTTTATGGACTAATTTACTAATCTCAGCTTTATGAAAATTAAGTGAATAGGCATAGCCTAACGCCCATAGAGCTTGTCCAGTAGCATCTTCGGATGCTGGAAAATTGAAAAAACTTTGTTCTTTAGTTGCAAATCCATAAAATCCGTTTGCGTGCCATGATAATAGAATATATTTAAACAGTGTTTCTGCCTGATCAACTTTATTCAGCGCCAAACAGACTATTAAGCCTCTGGCCGCATCATCAAGGGCATATCCTTTATTAAAATATATCTCGCTGCCATTACTATGTTGCCATATACCGAACTTATCTATCAAACTATTAAAAAATGGCGTGTTCATAACAATTAATAAATGAATTTATTTATAACACTGAGGTAACTTTTTCCGACAGCTGGCCAAGCCATAATTCTACCGAATTTTCTAATATTTGCCTTTGTTAGAAGTCTGATCACGGGCTTGTCAATTAACTTATTAACTATTTCAGCAATGGCCGCATAATCTTCGAATGGCACAATAAAGCCACGTTTTTTAGCTAATAATTCTTGGGCGTAGCGATAGGGTGTTGAGATTATTACAATATTGCTACCAATCGCGTAAGCTAAAGTTCCTGAAGCTGACTGGTCCGGATCCCGATAGGGTGTTAAATGCAGACTGGAAATCGATAGATATTCCATTAAATCCTTAGTCTTCAAAAACTTATTAATAAATGTAATCGACTTCTCAACCTTTAACTTTTTTGCTAATTCAGTTAAGCTTTCACGATATTCTTCGCCATGAATAGCTATTACCTGAGGATGTGTCTGCCCAATAACTAATAAATGACAATTAGGATGTTTGATGAGTATCGCTGGCATAGCTTTTATAACCAGATCAACGCCTTTATTATTACTTAACAGGCCTGTCATAGTTAAGTAGAAAGTATGCTTGTTGAGATTTAATTTTCTGATAACTTCTGATCGGGATTCTTTGTTCTTGACAGGTACACCGTGATGAATCACAAAAACTTTTGATTTATCAGCATTATAATCGGCTATTAAAATAGTTTTGGAATTTTGAGTCATAGTAACCACGGCAACAGATTTATCAATAATCTGTTTTATAACTTTGCGACGGCCAGGATCTGGATGGGGCACCACTGAATGCAATGTGGTTATCATCGGACATTTTAGATTATTTATAGTTTCAAGGATGTATTCGCCGGTAGGATAGTCTTTGGTTTCTCCGTCAATTTTTACTTTAATCCATTTGCCGCCAAATAAACCAAACTCGTGTTGTAGTAAAACTAGGTCGACCTTAGCTTCATTAAATTTTTCAGCCGCTCTGCGATATGATTGCCGTCTGGTGGTTTTTATTATAGCTACGACTGACTTATCGTATTGATACGTCTCGTTTCCAGTCTCAGCGGCAGCAATAATTATCTCAGCTTTAGGAATATTGTATTTTATGCTATCTATAAGGTCGCGACCAAAGGTTGCTATTCCGCATTTTTTAGGAACATAGGAACCTATCAATCCCAAACGTAAATTGTTACTCATTAAAATTCAAATTTCTAAAGCGGCTTGTTTTCAACTAAATAATTAATTTACTCACCCAACCGCGATATTCACAAAACTTTGTAACACTTATAATTATATCATTCTTTATTATATTGATAGGTGTCGGCATTTTATACGTTATATTTTTTTTGACATATTTATATCCAGCACAAGATTAAGCAATTTATCTGGGTCTAAGATACAATTTTTGAACTTTTTAGACTGTTATAATAGGTTGTCTTTAACTAAGGCTGGAATAAGATTTTTAGCTAATCCTACGGATACAGTAATATCATTATTTTTGAAGTTACCTTTTGATAACCAAATTATTTTAGTAATTTCGCTGTTTTGGCTTTATCTCGTCAGCAATCTCTATTAAGAAATTATCAACATTCTGCTGAGTCTCCTCAACTATATATGACAAATAATGCTTAGCTGATTTGATTTGGACGCCTAGTTCTTCTAATAATTCGCGGCGCAGGGCCAATACGGGAGTCTCATTTTTCTCGATACCACCGCCAGGACTCCAATAATAATTTGCCCCATGTCCGGTTACAAGAAGTAGCTTTTTATCTTTTATTATAATTGCTCTGGCTGTATGTCTCACTTTATGACGATAGCACACGCTAAGTATCAATTTCTATTGACTGGGCCTAAGAGACGATTTTTGAACATTTGTAGTAAATTAGTGGCTAGTCTTAACTCAAAACAACTGAACTCAAATTTCGCCCAAACAGCCATACGCATTAAATGCTTCATAGTCCGAAGCCACATTTTCAATTATAGCCAATTTATTGCTAATTTCATTAATCGTTGGGGTTACTTATGGGTGCTCAGCTTAGATTCAAGCAAACTGATCGTAGCGGTAGTGGTGCCGATAAAATCCTTGCTTTATTAATATTTATGCTTACCATTAATGTTATATAAGTTCGTAACATTAATGAAAAACTGAGTTGCTCAATGACAGAAGAATCAGAACCAGTAATCGACGGGGTTCCATCGTCTAATCGTCATAAGAAAAACTTGGCGCATAAATTGCTAGGGAATAATAGATTCCAGTTACTAGTAGTAGTAATCCTCTGCGGCCTGATCGGCGGCTCCTACCTGCTAGTCAAAGCAGCCTCCACTAGTTATAGCCTATGGAGCAATAGTACTATCCCTAGAACTATAACTTCATCCACCAGTTCAGGTATCGAGCTAGGTGTTAAGTTCAAGAGTAGCAACTCCGGCTATGTCAC
>DATKGQ010000025.1:0-61665 GCA_035510715.1 Saccharimonadales bacterium (SeqCode)
GAGGAGAGAAGAGTTCAATGACGAGCAAAAGAGCATTACAGACCAAATAGAGCGTTTCGACACGCTGTATGCCTCCAAAATGGAGTATAACATTGACCTGTACGAACTATCGCAACGTGCTGCTGAAATTTACGAAGCGAAAAACTCAGTAGAAAGCCGAAGACACTTGATAGGCGAATTATTTTCGAACTTGCATCTATTCGGTAAAAAACTAGGGTACGAATACTCAGAAACTGTCGCTGCAATAGCAAAACGTGCTCTTGAGGACAATGCGTTGAAAAGACAATTCGAACTCGAAAATAATGATGATTTACAGGTTAGAGAAGCATATTTAGCAGCTGCTCGGTCTATATGGCTGGGGCGGTAGGATTCGAACCTACGATCTCCTGTTCCAGAGACAGGCGCCTTACCACTTGGCCACGCCCCATTATCACAAATCATTAGTATACTATTATTTCATTGTTTAAAAAGCTTTAGATCTTTAAGTTCAGTAGGCAAGAACCCCTTGGAATGCTGAAAACCGGCTTTCCATTCATAGTTTTCCTGATAACCAAGCTCTTTCATTAGTTTAGTCGGCGCGTTTCTGAGATGCAATGGTACGAGGCTATCGGGATAGTTATCAGCAGCGTTTAGGGCATTCATCATGGCTCCGGCAACGCTTCTCGATTTGTTAGTTTTTGCTAGGACAATAGCGCATTCAAACAATGCAAATTTAGCTTCCGGCAAACCAATGCGCTCGACTGCTAAAAATGTTGATACGGCTAAATTCAAAGTGGCTGGTGCGGCCAATCCGACATCCTCGCTGGCGAAAATTACCATCCGCCGGGCAATGAATTTTGGATCTTCACCGGCCTGCAGCATCCTGGCCATATAATATAGGGTTGCATCAACATCACCTCCACGCATTGATTTTATGAATGCACTAATCAAGTTGTAATGGTAGTCGCCTTTTTTATCATAACCGGGGAGTTGTTTCTGGGCGGCAACGGTTACGATGTCGGACGAAATAATTTCTTTTGTCAATTGTATGGCGAGTTCTAGTGTGCCGATCGCAACCCTGGCATCGCCGCCGGATAACTCGGCAATCAGATCAACGCTTTTGGCTGGCAACCGCTTGGCCGATAACTTCTCTTTTTTGGCGGTTGTTTTTAAGATAGACACGATATCGGCTTTGGTCAGCGGCTCCAGAACCAGTACCCGGCTACGGCTCAGCAGCGGGTTGATGATTTCAAAGCTCGGGTTCTCGGTTGTGGCGCCGATTAGCGTAATTGTCCCGTTCTCGACGTGGGGCAGAAAGGCGTCTTGCTGGGCTTTATTAAAACGGTGGATTTCATCGACGAATAAAATAGTCCGGATATCCCTTTTAAGATTTAAACGAGCTTTTTCAACCATGTTGGTAACATCTTTTTTACTGGCGGCAACAGCGCTTATTTCAACAAAGTCGGATTTAGTTTCATTGGCTATAATCCTGGCGATGGTGGTTTTGCCGCTGCCCGGCGGTCCCCATAAGATAATATTTACCGGTGTCTGATGTGACACGATTTCTCTGATTATCTTGCCGTTATCGGTCAGATGTTTTTGTCCGACCAGCTCGTCTAAACTTTTCGGCCGCATCCGGTCGGCCAACGGTCTCTCGTCCATGACTAATAGTATAGTTTGATTTTGTGTTTTTAGGTTATCTAAATTAACAGCGAAATATTTTTTATAATGAAGTTGACACAGTACAATAATCGTCAGAAAGAACTGTTTTTATAGATGGACACGTTAGAATTTTTAGACAATGATCCGGTTGAGATTGCACCGCGGTTAATTGGTTGCGTGCTGTTAAGACATGACGGCCGGAAGCTGATGAGCGCCAAGATTGTCGAAACGGAAGCCTATAGCCAGACAGATGTGGCCAGCCATAGCTACAAGGGTGAAACACCTCGGACTAAAGTCATGTTCGGAAAATCCGGCCATGCTTATATTTATTTTACTTACGGCATGCATTACTGCCTGAATGTTGTCACCGGTCCTGACGGTTACGGTTCGGCAGTCCTTATCAGGGCCGTTGAACCACTAGAGGGAATAGATTTAATGCGCGCTAACCGGAAGGGTGACCAAAATGACCAAAACCTGGCTAACGGTCCGGCAAAATTATGCCAGGCGCTTAATATCGACAAAAGGCTTAACGGGCATGACTTGCGTGTCCGGCCGCTCCAACTCATCATCAAGCCGGCAATTGACCAAAGTCTTATAGCCAAAACAACCAGGATTGGAATCAGCCAGGGCAAAGATTTATTATGGCGGTTTTACTTGAAAGACAACCGCTTTGTCTCCAGGCCCTAACCATTAATGCGGCGCGGTCTGTTAGAATATAAATATGTTGATAGCAGCGGTGATTATCGGAGGTCTGATTGTTGTCTTGTTACTGACGATGCTTGTCCGCCAGTCAATGCCAAAGCGGGAAACTGACGGTACAATGCTGCTCAAGCAGGATATTACCAAGTTAAGCGATGAGATCGTCAAGTTTAAGGATGGATTGCAGTCTCAGATCACTGACCGAATGGACAAAAACCAGGAGATGATGCGCGAGTCAATTATTAAGCAATTCAGCACAAGCTCAAAATTGATTGCCGAAGTCACTCAGAAATTGGCCCGCCTGGACGAGACAAACCGTCAGGTAGTTAACGTCACTGATGAGCTCAAAACCCTGCAAAATGTCTTACAGAATCCTAAACAACGGGGAGTCCTTGGCGAATATTACTTAAAGCAAGTGCTGGAGAATGTTATGTCACCCGAGCAGTTCAAACTGCAGTATCGCTTCAAAGACGGTGAGACAGTTGATGCGGTAATCATGCTTGATAAAGGCAAAATATTGCCGATTGACTCAAAGTTCAGCCTTGAAAACTATAACCGTTTAATTAACGAACACGATAAGCAACGCCGGGAGCTGTTAGTCCGGAGTTTCAAGGCCGACCTAAAAGCCCGTATCGATGAAACCGCTAAATACATCCGTCCCCGGGAGAAAACCATGGATTTTGCTTTTATGTTTATTCCCAGCGAAGCCATTTACAATGACCTGCTGATAAATAAAATCGGTACAACCGATACCAATGACCGGGACTTAATCGAATATGCCTACCGGGACAAGCGGGTAATAATCGTCAGCCCGACAACTTTCATGGCCTATCTGCAGACGGTTATGCAGGGGTTACGCAGTCTTGAGATCCAGGAACAAGCCCAAGGTATCCAGCAAAGGGTTTTAGAACTTGGGCGCCATATTGCCAATTACGAACAATTCATGCAGAAACTGGGTGGCAGTCTCGGGACAACGGTCAACCATTTTAATCGTGCCCATCAGGAGCTGAATAAAGTCGATAAAGATATTATAAAAATTGCCAATACTGAACCCAGCATCAAGCCGCTGTTGCTGGAAAGTCCGGCTAGTGAAGAGGAAGACTAGCTATTTTTTATCAGACAAATCAATGGCTAGCGCCGCGGTCCAAGAGAAATTCTTGGCTCCGGCCGGTTCGCCGCTGACCGGATCGAAATATTCATAAAAACCGGATTTCGCTATTAATTCCAAAGTACTTTCCCGCAGGGCGGCAGCGTGGTCTTTAAAGCCGTAACGCTTCAAGCCGTCAATAATCATCCAGTTCATGTTGATCCAGGTCGGCCCCTGCCAATAGGTTTTGTTTTTGAACCATGGCGAGTCCAGCGGTACGCTTGGAACCGGGTATGCCGGTCCGAAGAGATGTTCATTTTCCAAAAAACGGACCAGTATCTCCGCCCGTTTTTGGTCAATACAGCCAGAATATAAAGGCATTAACGCTGCCACGCTAGATTCTTTTAAGAGGTGATGGGTAACAAAATCCCTTGAGAAATACTCGGCACTGTATGGATCCCACAGCTGATCGAATGATTCCTCGGTCTTGTCCATTTTTTTCAGCAGTTCCGGTGGCAGTTCGGCCCGGATACTCTTGGCAATATGGCGTAAATGGGTATTGGCCCGGACAAAGATACTGTTAAACGTTAAATCTTCGATTACCAGCAGGGCATGGTCAATAATTTTATCGAAGTTATAATCTTTCCGCCGAAACCGGCGCTGCATGTCGTAAACCGCCAGGGCCTCAAGCGTTGATTCCCGTTGTTCAATTGGTACGCCATAGCGGGTATCGCTCCGGAACCAGCCGATAACCGTGTCAAAACGGGTCATCCGGACGGCCCGGATCCACCATGGTAGTAAATGCTCATGGAGCTGTGCCATCCAGGGCGGCGTATTGTCCAGTCCGGTTTCCCACGGATGAATTTGCAGTACTAACCCTTCAAGATGTGGATCGCGTTCGTTGTAGAGCCATTCGTGGTAGGCGACCAGCGGTTCATAAACCATTTTGTACCAGCTCCGGCGCTCCGGCCTGGATAATTTCTCGCCGATTCGGACTACCGCTTCGGCTACTAATGGCGGCTGGGTAATGCCGCTTGTGCAAACATCCTCTGGCGCTAACGGGTTTAACCAACTACGCCAAACTCTGGCGTCGCGCAGGTGCCGGTCATACGGATCCCGGCCGTTAGGGTTAAGAATCATGTGCGGCAGCATACCGTTGGCCCACTGACCTCGCAGTAAACTTAGAATTTCAATTTGAGCCCGCTGGACGTCGTAATGCCTTAGGCCGATGGCAATGAAACAACTGTCCCAGAGCCATTGGTAGGGATACAGGCCGGGTGCTGGGATGGTGTAAGTGCCATGATCGTTTTCTTCTAGAATGGCTTTAGCCTGGGCGGCGATATCTAATACCGGTTCTTCTACCAGCTCGTCCTGGACAATTTCGGTGTTGTCAGTTTCTCTAACTGCTGGGTCACTGTCGGCTGGCTTTTTTCTTGATCTCGGTCGGTTCTCTGCCATATTAATTTAGTATAGCGCAAATTATTTATGGTTATTGCAACAAGCGCGTGTTTAGCCTGTAAATCCCGGACATTTTAGCTGACTTGATAAATCTATCCAATAAGTGAATACTCTAGGGGTGATATAATTATAAGGAGAATTATAAAAAATGTGGCAGCTTTACGTTTATAGTTTTTTTGCCGGCATGTTCGGGGCTAACGGCGTACCCCATTTCGTCAAAGGCATAACCGGCCAAAAGTTTGTGACGCCTTTCGGTAGACTTTCCTCAGCCGTAGTTAATGTGCTTTGGGGCTGGGTTAATTTTGTCGTTGCCGGGTTGCTTATCTATTTCGGACACGTCCATCCCCACTTACTCAGGGCGTTCGGTATGGCCAGCCTAGGGGCTTTATTCCTAGGTTTGATGATGGCCAACGCCTGGTCTAAGCACCCTGGTTCTAAATAAAAATACTCTAATAAAATATTGCTGCTAAATGAAATAATACCTATGGTTAGGGTTCTACAGGGAGTCTGTATTATAATCACTTAATAATGGATTACACACAGCCAAAAGTCATTGAGGTGCGGACGCTGCTCTTGAAACCGGAACGGCTGAAGGAATTAACCGATAAATCCGATGTCTCCAAAGCCAGGGAGCTAAGAGAACTCTACCAACATATCGGCACCCTGCCTGACGACCAGCGGGCGGCTTTCGGCCGGGAAGTCAACCGGCTGCGCGATGAATTAGTCGAGAAAGTAAACTCCGTTTTAGATGCCAACCAGGATTTGCCACCGGTAGACTTAAGCGCGCCGTTTGATGTCAATCTGCCCCTTGATCAGCAGCCAAAATTACTAACTGCCGACCGTGGCAGCATCCATCCGCTGATGAGTGAACTGGCAATCATCCTGGATATCTTTTACCGGATGGGTTTTACGGCCGTCGAATCCAGGCAAATTGATGATGATTACCATATGTTTGGTTCGCTGAATTTTCCGGCTGGTCATCCGGCCAGGGATGACTACGATACCTTTATTACCAAGGAGGGGCTGATCGCTCCGGCGCATACCAGTACCATGCAGAACCGGGTGCTTAAACGGTACCGGGCTGATTTGGAAGCTGGTTCGCCGATCGCCGTGGTAATACCCGGCCGGGTATTTAGAAACGAGGATCTCGATGCCCGACACGAGCATACCTTCTATCAGCTGGAGGGTGTCTATGTTGATAGGTCGGTCCATGCCGGGAATTTGTTGGCTACCTTAAAAATGTTTTTTCAGGAATACTATGCCAAGGAGTTGGATATCAAAATCCAACCATTTTATTTTCCTTTCACCGAACCGAGCTTTGAACTAGTAATGTCCTGTCCGTTCTGCGTTAAAAAAGGCTGTCCAATTTGTTCACAAACTGGCTGGATAGAGATGTTGGGCTGCGGCATGATACACCCCAACGTGCTCTCAGCAGCCGATATTGATCCAGCCAAGTACAGCGGCTTTGCCTGGGGAGGCGGTATCGAACGCCTGGTGATGATGAAATATAACATTGAAGATATCCGGCATTTTGAATCCGGTAAGCTGGAATTTTTGAGGCAATTCTCATGAAAGTAAGTCTTAATTGGCTAAAAGAGTTTGCTGATATTAATCTGCCGGTTGGTGACTTGACCCAGAAGATTACCACCCAACTCGGCGCCGTCGAACAGGTAACTGATCTTGGCAAACAATACGAGGGAATTATAATTGCTAAAGTCATTGACAGCCAGCCTCACCCGAATGCCGATAAATTGCATATCTGCAAGATTGATGATGGTAATAAAATTCAAACCATTGAGCGTGATGACAATGGTTATATCCAAGTTGTCTGCGGTGCGTCCAACGTTCGGAAAGATTTACTATCAGTCTTCTTGCCGCCCGGCACGGTAGTGCCGGATACCGCCGCCCATGATCCGTTGACAGTCGAAGTCCGTGAAATTAGGGGGGAAAAAAGCCACGGCATGCTGGCCAGCTACCGGGAACTAGCCATCAGCAATGATCATAACGGTATTGTGGAGCTAAGCCCTGAAGACGGGAAGCCTGGTGACAATTTTGCCGACACATTCAAACTAAACGATCATATTATCGATCTGGAAAATAAAATGTTTACTCACCGCCCGGACTGTTTTGGCCATCTTGGTATTGCCCGGGAAATTGCCGGTATTTGCCACCAGCCGTTTTCATCGCCCGAATGGTATGCACAGCCAGCACAGTTATCGGCTGAAAAAGACGCCGAATTACCGCTGGCCGTTGAGAATCAATTACCGGAACTAGTGCCACGTTTTATGGCTGTTGCCCTGACCGTCAAGGAAAACGGACCCAGTCCTATCTGGCTGCAATCATATTTGAGCCGGGTTGGTATTCGGCCAGTCAATACCATTGTCGATATTACTAACTATATGATGCTTGTTTCTGCCCAACCGCTGCATGCTTACGATTATGACAAGCTAAAAAGCCAGGACGGCGATAAAGCCGGTGTGGCCAGCCTGATTGTCCGTTCGCCAAAATCTGAGGAGAAAATAACGGCCCTTAATGGTAAGACCTATACGCCGCGGGAGTCGGCCATTGGCATCGCCTCGGCCACCAAACTGGTTGGCATCGGCGGCGTAATCGGCGGGGCAGAAACTGAAGTGGATAATTCAACCAAGCATATTGTTCTGGAGTGTGCCAACTTCGATATGTATTCTATCCGTCGGACTGCCATGGAAAACGGAATCTTTACCGATGCCGTAGTCCGCTATGCCAAAGGCCAATCACCTTTGCAGAACAGCCGGGTGTTAAATGAAACGATTATTATGCTGGGGCGCTTAGTGGAGGCGAAAGTCAGCTCCAAAATTATCGATCTGGCTTCACCGGGCGTGCCGCTGGAGGCCGATACCATGCATCCGCCGTTAACTATAACCATTGAGGCCGTTAAAAGGCTGCTTGGCTTGGAATTAGGCGAAGCTGACATCGTCTCGCTGCTAAAGAATGTGGAATTTAAAGTCATTAAAGAGGGCGATAATAATATCCGGGTAACCGCGCCTTTCTGGCGGACAGATATTGAAATTGCCGAAGATGTTATTGAGGAAATCGGCCGGTTGTGGAGTTATGACGCCCTGCCGCTAGTTTTGCCTAAACGGGATTTGAAGCCGGCGATGGTTGACCCGCTGTTGGACACTAAATCGACAATCCGCAAGTTATTGTCGGCTGCTGGCGCCAATGAGCTTTTAACCTATAGTTTTGTCCATGGCAAGTTGATGGAAAAAATCGGCCAGGACAGCGGAAGAGCTTATCAGCTGCAGAATGCCCTCAGTCCTGAGCTGCAATATTACCGGCTTAGTTTGCTCCCAAGTTTGCTGGAAAAAGTGTATCCGAATATCCGTGCCGGCCATAAGGAATTTGCTATCTTTGAGATTAACCCGGTCCATACCACCAGTCAAACTGATAGTGAGACCAATCTGCCGGTTGAGAACCAGCGCCTAGGCCTGGTCTTTGCCGCCGATAATAAGTTTGCTAAAGATAATTATCGCGGTGCGGCTTATTACCAAGCTAAAAAATATCTGGAATATCTGTTTGATGCCTATCGCCTAAAAGCAACTTTTGAAAAATTTCCATCTGACTGTGCTGATTTTGGTGTTTTTAGTGACGCTTCTGCGGTATTCGAACCAACGCGGTCGGCTGTCATCCGGGTGGACGATGCCATTACCGGCTTAGTGGGCGAGTTTAAGAGCAGTGCCAGGATGAACTTAAAGCTGCCTAAATTTATAGCCGGTTTTGAAATCGACATTCTGGCTTTAAGCAAAATACAGGCCCGCCAAACAGCCTATCAAACGCTGTCGCGATTTCCATCGGTTCAGCAGGACATCTGCCTCAGAGTGGCCTTTGCGGTAGCCTATAGCGATCTTTACTCGGTCATTACCAAAACCCTGGCCGACAATCCGGACGATTCGCTGTGGTATGAAGTTCTGCCGGTCGATATTTATCAGGCTGAGAGCAACAAAGATACCAAGCAAATCACATTTCACATCACGATCGGCAGCTACCAGCGGACTTTGACGGATAGTGTGGCTGAAAGCCTGCTGGGAGATATTACCGCTGCGGCGGCCTCGGCTTGCGGCGCTGCCCAAGTCTGAAAAATAAATTATCATATTCAAAAAGCCTTGGTGATGCGTTATAGTTTAAGGGCGTAAAAGAGTTAAAGAAACAAATGTCAACAACACCCGTATCGCACCGGATATTTACCTTAACGATGGCCATATTGTTCTTCGTCACGGCCCTGTCGTTTAGTTTTCTGGTTATCTGGGAGATGCATTCCAGCAACAACACTAATAGCACTACCAATACGACTGCCAGCAACTCAAAACTACCTAAATTAGAAGGTACCCCGTTATCTAAATTCACGCCGGTAGCAACGGTAAGCAGCCTCCAGGTTGATGACCAGACTGTTGGCCACGGTACAGAGTTGACATCAGCTAAGCAAACAGTTCAATTTGAATATACCGGCGCGCTGGCGACGACTGGTATTATTTTCCAGAGTTCACTGCAGACCGGCCAGGCCGCAAGCGGACCGCTAAACAAGCTTATCACGGGTATGCAGAAGGGGATGATCGGCATGCGGGTCGGCGGTACCCGGCGTATTCTGATGCCGGCCAATGAGGCCTATGGCAGTAATCCACCGTCCGGCATACCGGCCAATGCCCCGTTAGTCTTTGACGTCACTCTCTTAAAAGTTTCATAGCAGCAAATGTCATAAAAAACACAATATATAGTGTATTGCCATTATGGTAAACGCTATATATAATCTTAAGCATTGATTAAAAATTAAACAAGCGGGGATCAAAATGGTCAAAAAAATAACAATTTATACTACAAAAACCTGTGCATCTTGTGTGACAGTTAAGCGTTGGTTGGGGTCAAAAGGTCACAATTTTGAAGAGATCGACCTTGACCGTAACCCAGAACGCCGGGTTGAGGCAATGGCTGTCAGTGGAGCCTCAACCGTACCAATCACCATTGTGACAAAACATGACGATAGCCAAGAAGTCGTCGTTGGCTGCAATATATCAAAACTGGCACCAGCCCTGCATTAGTTTTTTGTTTCGTTAGTCCAATTGGTACAATAAGAAAGATTATGAACAAACCCGAGCATGTGGTTCTGTATGGTGCTGACTGGTGCGCGGATTGTCGCCGCCTGAAATACATCATGGACAAACATAATGTTGCCTATGACTACAAAAATACCGATGAAGAGTCCAATAAAACCAAAATGCTGGCCTTAAACGGAAACGAAACGATTATCCCGACAATCGTGGTCGGCGGCAAGGTTTTAAAAAATCCCGACAATGACAAATTGATAAAAGTCCTGGGTATTGATAAAACTGAAATTTCCACACATACCGTGATTATGATTGGCGCTGGGCCGGCCTCGCTGACAGCGGCGATTTATACCACTAGGGAAGATATTGAAACGCTGCTTTTTGAGCGCGGCGTGGTCGGCGGACTGGCGGCCATAACCGACCAGATCGACAACTATCCCGGTTTCGTGGATGGCATACCGGGCTTAGTGTTGGCCGAAGAAATGCGCAAACAAGCCGAACGCTTCGGGGCGGTTATTGAACTGGGTGAAGTAAATAAAATTCATGACGAGGGCATGTATAAGCGGCTGGAAACAACCAGCGGCGACATGTACGCCAAGGCAGTCCTGATTGCTACCGGAACCGATTATAAGAAAATCGGTGTGCCGGGCGAGAAAGAATACTATGCCCGGGGCGTCCATTATTGCGCTACCTGTGACGGCGCTTTTTACCGCGACAAACGGCTAGTGGTGGTTGGCGGCGGTAATTCGGCGGTTCAGGAATCAATGTTCCTGACAAAATTTGCCAGCCATATCGATCTGCTAGTCCGCGGTAATGCGCTGAGGGCTTCGGAAATTTTGCAAAAAGAGCTTATGGGTAAGTATCATGATAAAATAACTGTTCATTTCAATACCTCGACCGATGAAATCGTTGGCGAAAACAGTGAGGTCACAAAAGTTATCGGCACCGATAGTGCCAATGGGCGGAAAGTTGAATTTCCGACTGATGGAGTTTTTGTATTTGTCGGATTATTGCCAAACACCCAGTTTCTAGAAGGTAGTGACATCGAACTTGATCAAGTCGGCTTTATTAAGACTAATGACCGTCTGGAGACAAAAATACCGGGAGTCTTCGCGGCCGGTGATGTGCGTTCCGGCGCCACCATGCAGATTGCCAGCGCCAGCGGCGAAGGGGCCACGGCTGCCTTGCATATCCGGGAATACCTGGTCGACCAATCAAAAACTGTCACTCCCTAAATTACTCATGGTTGCATTGGCTGATTGGCGAGGCTATTGTAAATAAATGGCAAGGATCGAAACGATTGAAGCAATACAAGATCTCAAGGATCTAGATTGTGGTTTACAAACCTGGTATGCGGCCAAAGATTCGGATAGTGTGAGGGTTCAACGGATCAGAGGTTTTGAAATGATGCGTAGCTCAGAGATTATGAGGCGTCTGTTGTATGATGTCCAACCTGAACGCCGAGTGCGCTTGACCGTCGGCCTGACGGCCATCCGGGGGAGTGACTTTCAAAAACGTGAATATGATATGTATACCGAGGTTCCCAGAACCCTGGGACCAGGCTACGAACTGATTTTAGAAAGAACGGAAAATGTTAACGTCCGTGAATTCAGGAGAGAGCCGCCGCATATGGAACTTTATGTCGGTGACTATGTCGTATTGGTGGGGCTGAGTAAGGTTGGCAAAACCCTGTCTGAGGGTGGCCAATTATCAATTATTGAGGCTCCCCAACGAGCTTAGACTTAATTATTTATAACCCGGAAAATGATCAGTTATAATCTGTTGACTGGTAATATTCTGGGTCTCTAAATCGGTGCGCAGTTGTTCGACCATTGGTTCCGGTCCGGCCAGGTAAATGAGATCGTCCGGCGCCGGTCTGGCAAACTGGATTAGCCGCTGGCCGTTTAGTAATCCGCTTTCGCCGGACCATTTTCCTAGCGGCTGAGCCACAACCGTAATTCTTTTCATGCCATAGCAGCTTAATTCAGGCTGGAAAACCATATCATTCTCGTTCGCTACAGCGTAGATAAAAGTAATGTCCCTTGATTCTTTTTTGGCTAGCAGCCAGCGGATGATGCTGGCGTAGGGCGTAATACCGATACCGCCGGCGACAAAGATTAGCCGGCGTTTAACGTCTTTGGGCAGGACAAAATCGCCCATCGGTTCGGACATAACTGCCTTAGCGTCCGGCTTAAGGTTTTGTAAAGCCCGCTTAAAGCTGCTGCCATGATCTTTAGCCAACCGGGTTGTAATTGAAATCAGTGGTAAGTCGGTCGGCGGGCTGGATAGTGTGAAGCAACGCTTTGGTCCGCGGTTATCAGGGTTGGGGTGGGGAAGTGTCAACTCGACAAATTGGCCGGCCATAAATGAAGTCAGCTTTTCCGACCGGAACCAAAACGAAACAATACTTTCATTTTCGCGGTGCTGATGGTCAAAGATTGCTTTCATAAAATGACCTCATTTACTATACATAGTGTACAATTTAAACCGTTATAGTTATAGTTTTTAAAAAGGAATAACACTTTATGGCTGATTTTAACCAAGTACTTGATCCGGGCGATTTCCAGAATGGCCTAGTTAATACCGTGATTGAAATTCCCGAAGGGTCAATTCTTAAAATCGAATGGGACAGACAAAGAGCCGCTTTCAAACTTGACCGGGTGGAGCCGTCAATCTTCGCCAAACCGGTAAATTACGGCTTTATACCGGGTACTATTGATGAAGACGGTGATGAACTTGATACGCTGGTTATCTGCAGCCAACCGATTCCCACCGGCACCTGGTTGACCGGCCGGATAATCGGATCTCTAAATTTTGAAGACGGCGGCAACCAGGACCACAAAATTGTTGTCGTACCGCTGGCCGACCGTGATAAAGGTGAAAAGATTCAAAGTTTAGATGATCTAGGCGAAAGCTGGAAACTACAGATAGAACATCATTTCCAGCACTATAAAGACCTTAAGGCTCTGGGAACTACAAAAGTGATGGGGTGGGGTAGTATTAACGAAGCCCAGCAAATAATCACCCAATCAGTCGAACGCTTCCATCAGGCGGCCGACAATAATCAGCCCGATCCTTTAAGCTAAACGACACTTGCCTGAAATTTAAATAATCACTATCCCCTGTTGCATCTAAAAGTATATCCTCCTACAATATAAAAAGCATAAGAATGATCAGGCAAATAATAGCTATAAAAGGGGGCTACTTTGAAAACAAGGGTGGGAATAAATGGTTTTGGCCGTATTGGCCGTAACGCTTTTAAAATAGCCTTTGAGCGTGACGATATCGAAATCGTCGCGATAAATGATTTAACAGATACTAAAACACTAGCTCATCTTTTAAAGCATGATTCGTCATACGGGACATATCACTACGACGTCGGTTATGATGACCAGAATATTATTGTTAAGGGGCAACCTATTAAGGTGCTGGCCGAAAAAGACCCAAGCGCCCTGCCTTGGGGTTTCGATAACGTTGAGGTTGTTATAGAATCAACCGGTTTGTTTGTTGATCCGGCTAAAGCTCGGGCCCACATCGATGCCGGCGCTAAGCGGGTAGTTATCAGTGCTCCAGCCAAGGGCGAAGGTGCTACTACGATAGTTCTTGGCGTTAACGAAGATAAACTGGAAACCGCCGGTGAAATTATCTCTACGGCCAGCTGCACAACGAATTGCATCACGCCGGTAGCGGCGGTTATTGATTCAAACTTCGGGATTGAGAAGGCAATGATGACAACTGTTCACAGCTATACCGCCAGCCAGCGGCTGCAAGATGCCCCTGCTAAAGATTTGCGCGAAGCCCGGGCAGCGGCTCAGAATATCGTCCCGACCACAACTGGCGCCTCAATTGCGGCGGCCCAAGCCCTACCTGCCTTGGAGGGCATATTCGGCGGTTTAAGTGTCCGCGTACCAACTCCGGTGGTGTCGCTGTCTGATTTTTGCATTGTCACTAAACGGACTGTGACTGTTGATGAAGTTAATGAAGCTTTTAAAAAAGCCGCCAAAGAACCGTATTATCAGGGCATATTGGCAGTCACTGAAGAGGAACTGGTTAGTAGCGATTTTATCGGCAACAGCCATTCATGTATTGTCGATTTGAAATTAACCGCCGTCGTCGACGGTGATCTGGTTAAGGTTGTGGCTTGGTACGATAACGAATGGGGCTATAGCAACCGTATGGTGGAAGTAGTTGCCGATATCGGAAAGCTATTGCATAAACCAGCCGATCAGCAGCCTGACAACCAGGAACATGCTGAGTCTGAGCAGGATAATCAGGAACCAGCCGAGCAGCAGCAAGATAACCAAGAAAACAACTAAAATGAGAATTTATATAGGTGCTGATCATAACGGTTTTGCCATGAAAGCAGCACTTATCAGCTATCTTAAGGATTTAGGTTACGATGTTGTTGATGAAGGCAATAAGGCTGTTGATGCCGATGATGATTTTCCGCGCTTTGCCGGCAAAGTTGTCGGCGGAGTGCTTACCAGCCAGGATTCCGAACCGCGCGGTATATTAATCTGCGGTTCCGGGCAAGGGGTTTGTATGGCCGCTAACCGGTTCAAAGGCATCAGGGCCAGCATTGTTTGGGATTTATATGAAGCCCGGGTTTCGCGCAATGATGATGACAGCAACGTTTTATGTTTACCGGCGCGGGTTCTAAAGAATAGTCAAGCTAAAGCCCTGGTCCACACTTGGTTAATAACGCCGTTTGCCGACGCTCCGCGATTCAAGCGCCGGCTCGCCGAAATGGATGAATTAACTTAAGGAACCTGCATGATAGATATTTGTCCAACTGTTACAGTTAACGATAGCGAAGATTATCGTCAGTATATGGAGCGGATTGCTTCATTTGCCGTCCGTATCCATATTGATTTGGCCGACGGTACGTTAACCGAGAACAAACTAATTAGTCCTGACCAAATCTGGTGGCCGGGCGGTGTTCGGGCGGACATTCATGTCATGAGCAAACAACCAATTATGCATCTGCCGTTATTATTGGACTTAAGACCGCAGCTGATAATTATCCATGCCGAAGCGGATGGCGATTTTAGCTGGCTGGCCGGGACTCTTCATAACAAAGATATTGAAATAGGTGTGGCGCTTTTGGCCGCTACGCCGGCCGAGATCTTGTTTAAATCGCTCCACTTGATTGATCATGTATTGATTTTTTCAGGATATCTGGGCCGTTACGGCGGCCAGGCCGACCTCTCATTGTTAAACAAAGCACGCAGTTTGAAAGCAATGAAGCCGCAGCTAGAAATAAGCTGGGACGGTGGTATTAATGACAGCAATGCTGCCCAGTTAATTGCCGGCGGAGTTGAAGTGCTTAATGTCGGTAGCTATCTGGAAAAGGCGGCATCCATCGGAGAAGCTTACGCTAGAATGGAGATAGCCGTGAAGGGTAGTGGCGGGGTACCCAATGACAATTGAAGAATTAGAACTAAAAGCCGACACCATCAGGCAGGATATTATCAAGATGCTGGAGCATGCCGGCAGCGGCCATTCGGCCGGACCGTTGGGTTTAGCCGACATCTTCACTGCCCTTTACTTTGATGTTTTGAAGCACAATCCGAAGCAACCGGATTGGAGTGGAAGGGACATACTCGTTTTAAGTAGCGGACACAACGCGCCGGTCCGTTATGCCGCCATGGCCCGGGCTGGCTATTTCCCGGTTGAGGAACTTAATACTCTCCGTAAATTCGGTACCCGACTGCAGGGTCATCCGGAGCGGGTCCGTTTGCCCGGTCTGGAGACGACCAGTGGCCCTTTGGGCTGTGGCTTAAGCCAGGCTTGCGGCATGGCGCTGGCCATGCGGATGGATGCCGTTATCCGACGCTGGATTTACGTGGTTATGGGCGACGGTGAACTCGATGAAGGCAATGTCTGGGAAGCTGCCATGCTGGCGTCTAAGTATAAACTCGGTAATATTATCGTCATCGTTGACCGCAATAACATTCAGTTGGACGGGCTGACCGAAAATGTTATGCCGCTTGAGGACTTAAAAGCAAAATGGGAGAGTTTCGGCTGGCACGTTATTGAGATTGACGGCAATAATATGTCTCAGATAATCAATGCCTGTGCTCTTGGCCGGGCGGTCGTTGACCAGCCGGTCGTTATTATTGCCCATACCGTCCCCGGTAAAGGCGTAGATTTTATGGAATATGACTACCGCTGGCACGGCATCCCCCCAGGCGTAGAAAATTTCGAGGGGGAACCGCCTAAAGCCAAGCAGGCAGAGGTTGCTTTGCATGAACTGCGTACCCTGCGCGGAAAAATCAGAAGCGAGGCAGACTAAGATGAAGGAGTTGATAGTTAATATTTCCAGCAGCAACTTAAAGGCCGAATCTATCCGCAGCGGCTTTGGCCGGGGCTTGCTGGAAGCCGGCCGGCGCGACCAGAATGTCGTGGCTGTTACTGCCGATCTGATGGGTTCAACGGATATCGGTGATTTTGCCAAAGATTATCCAGAGCGTTTTATTGAGGTCGGCGTAGCCGAACAGAATCTGGTTACCGTCGGTTCCGGGTTAGCGGCCCAGGGCAAAATTCCGTTCGTTTCCAGCTATGCCGCTTTCAGTCCGGGCCGGAACTGGGAACAAATCAGGACGACAATTTGCCTAAATGACCGGGCCGTTAAAATTATCGGTTCGCATGCTGGTATTAGCGTTGGCCCCGATGGCGCGACGCACCAGATGCTGGAGGATATAACTTTGATGCGGTCATTGCCAAACATGGTGGTTTTGGCGCCGTGCGACTCAATTGAAGCTGAAAAGATCACGCTGGCTATGGCTAAAGACCAGCGGCCGAATTATATGCGTTTAGCCAGGGAAGCTACGCCGCTGATTACTCTGCCCGATATCCCGTTTGAAATCGGTAAAGCCTATATTTTCCGGGAGGGTTTTGACGTGACGCTTATCGCTACCGGAACGATGACTTACCACGCCTTATTGGCTGCCGAACGGTTAGCTCGCCACCACATTTCAGCTGAGGTCATCAATGCCCCGACGATTAAACCACTGGATGCTGAAGTGATTATTGATAGTGCCAAGAAAACCAGGGCCGTAGTAACGGTCGAAGAAGCGCAAATTAACGGCGGATTGGGTGGAGCGGTGGCTGAAGTACTGTCCGAACGCTGCCCAACAATCATGCGCCGGATCGGTATGAAGGATCATTTCGGCGAATCTGGCCAACCCGAGGAACTACTCAAGCATTTCGGTCTTGACGCCGAGCACATTTACCTGGCCGCCCAAGAATTAATAGATAGGAAAGGATGATTTATGCCCTTATCACTAAGACAAATGCGACAAAATTGTTTAGACGCCCGCAACGCCATGAAGCGGGCCAGAACCGAACTTTTCGGCTTTGGCGCTTTTAATCTTGACGATGAACCGACACTGCGGGCCGTTGCCCAGGCGGCCGCCGGTCTGAAAGCGCCGATTTTGGTGGAACTAAGTCAGGGCGAAGTAGATACTATTGGCCTCGACAATGTCCGGGATATGGTTGACAACTTTAAGCATGATTACGGGCTGGAAATATATATTAACCTTGATCACAGCCCAAGCGTTGAAGCTGCCAAGGCCGGCATTGAAGCCGGTTTTGAGTTCATCCACATTGACATATCGCAAGCCAATCATGATGCTACGCGCGAAGAAATTATCGCCAAAACCAAAGAAATTGTCGAATACGCCAAACTGACCGGAGCTTTAGTCGAGGCTGAGGAACGCTACTTTATGGGTTCTTCCAATGTACATACCGAAACTATCGATTATGAAGCAGTTAAAAAATATAACACCACTCCTGAGGGTGCGGCTGACTTTGTGGCCCAAACCGGCATTGACACCTTTGCTGTCCAGATCGGCAATTTGCACGGCCGGTATTCGGTACCCAAGATACTCGATCTTGATCTACTTACGCGCATCAGAAGTGCCATCGATTGCTTTATCAGCTTGCACGGCGGCAGTGATACGCCCGGACACTATTTCGTCGATGCTGTAAAAATCGGTGTTACCAAAATCAATATTAATTCGGATATGAGATACGCTTACCGGAAAACACTTGAGCAAGTGTTGCGCGATAACCCCGATGAGTATGCGATTACCAAACTGATCGCACCCGTCATTAAGGCCGTGCAAGAAGTTGTGGAAAGTAAGCTACAAGACTTTAATTCTGCCGGTAAGGCAATTACTGGTTGAATGTCACTTGAGGTTGTGTCAAGATAAACATTAGCATGAATGATTCTGGTGGCCCAAATATGAAAACCGTTCTTCCAAAAGACCAAATCGATGTTGTCAGCATCGGTGACGTGGCGATTGACGCCTTTATTAAGCTGTTTGACGACCAGGCCGTAACCTATAATAATGATCAGGGTCAGTGGCTGGCGATGCTTTTTGCGACCAAGTTGCCATATGAGAAAAGCGTAGTGGTGGAAGGGGCCGGCAACGCCAGCAATGCGGCCGTCGCTTTTGCCCGCTTGGGATTAAAAAGCAGCTGCGTGGCAAATGTCGGCAGCGACAAATACGGCCTGGAAATTATTCACGCGCTAGGCCGCAACAAAGTTGATACTCGTTTTGTTAGGATTAACCCCGGCAAAAAGAGCAATTATCACTATGTGCTCTGGTATAAAGATGAGCGCACCATCTTGGTTAAACATGAAGAGTATGATTACCACTGGCCGCACTTACGGACTATCGAACGACCGCGCTGGCTGTACTTCAGTTCAATCAGCGAGCACGCCATTAATTATCATGATCAAATTTCCGATTGGCTTGATTTCAACCCTAACGTTAAACTTGCTTTCCAACCCGGTACTTTCCAGTTGGAAGCCGGCGCCGAACGGCTGCAGCGGCTTTACAAACGCTGTGAAGTCCTGATACTTAACCGCGAAGAAGCGGTTACTGTCGGTGGCGGCAACCATGAAGATATTAACGATTTGCTTAATCACCTCCACGTCCTAGGCCCGCGCATTGTTGTTATAACTGATGGGCCCCAAGGCGCCTATGCTTCTGATAGTACCGACCGCTTCAAGATGCCGCTGTACCCGGATGATGCTCCGCCGCTAGAAAGAACCGGCGCCGGCGACGCCTTTGCCTCAACCTTTGTCGCGGCGCTGATAAAAGGCAATACGATTGAGGGCGCCCTACAATGGGCGCCGATAAATTCGATGAGTGTCGTCCAGAAAATCGGCACCCAAGCCGGACTTTTAACCGAAACCGAACTTAACGAGTACCTGCGCAAAGCACCGGACTGGTACAAGCCCGGTCGTTTCTAAATAACAATTTACTCACTCAACATGCTTATGATAATCTGTAATCAATGACGCGCATCCTTTCAAAATTATTAGGTGCTCACGAACCCGAGTTTCAGCTCAGCTTACGCCGACTGGAACAGACTAACGGTTCCCCGTCAGCTGATATATCGTTGACAACCGAGATAACCCGACAAGTCCAAGCTAAAATCCGTCAATTAGGCCTGGACCCTAACGACACGACGCCGGAGGAATTATATGAGAGTTTACAGCAGAGGTTAATTAACGATGACCATCAGCTAAGGATGCTGCTAAATATCAGCAATGCCGCCAGTCCGCCTGATGTTGTGGCTGCCTTAAAGCAGTTTATCGAGAAACTGAATTTCCCAAAAAGATGTTTTGCGTTGCGACTGGCCGTCGCTAAGAAGCTGCTTAAAACTTTGCCGCCGCTAAAAGCCATGCGGGTACTAGGTTACCGCTCTTGTGATTCGATGCTTAAGCATGAAGCTGTCGCCCAGATATTTGCCGCCGCTTTTATTTATGAATCTGGCGACTGGCAGAGTAAATTCTTAAACCAGTACCGTAAACTCCAACCCAGTAACTTTGAATCTAGAAATATCTCGATATGTTATCCGCAATCTAAAGTCTGGGAAAAAATTGCCACTGATTATGCCGCCAAACATAAACAGACCAGCGCCGCTTTTCAAGAACTGGGAGCCGTTATTGTTATGCCGGCGTCAGTTGATTTACCGGCTTTCGCGATTACCAGTACGCTTTTTGTAATTGAGAGTATCAACGATATCCGGCGTTGCAGTGCGTTTTTGAAATTGCAGCAGGTTGAGATAAATTTCGGTGATATGGTAACCCAGTATGCCCGCCAAGAACCGCTCACGCCGGCAGTTATTTTTGGCCGGTCGCTGCCCTGGAGGGTAATTCACTATTATTATGACAAACACGGCTTAGCTGATCATCCGGAAGTATTCGAACCGCACGTCCAGGCCGAAGATCTTCAACTGGCCCGAGCCGAAGCCGCTCTGGCCGAAGCCATGCCGCCGCTGGAATTCTGGCAGGATACCGCTTGCCTGGGCTTGATGTTGGACAACCAGCCGGTATCGCTGAACATGTTGGATGTGGCGGTAAGCGTGGTTAATAAACTGCCGTTTAAGCAGCGGCTACTAGGTTATATGCGGGACCGGATGTGGTGTGAATTGTTCTCAAGATACTTAAGTCAGGAGAATCTGGAGCTGGCGCTGCATAATTTTAATGGTAAACTGGTCGAAGCACCGGCCATGGCATCAATCGAGGAGATTTAAATGTACCAAATATGTATTTCCGGAGCAGCCAAAGGAAATAGTGTAACCGAAGGCCGGCAACTAGCAATCGCGGCCGGAACGGCTATTGCCAAAGCCGGACACTGTTTGCTTTCTGGGGCGACAATCGGTATCCCTGATTGTACAGCCGAGGCCTACAAAACCGCCGGCGGAAAAATGAGCGTCGGTTTAAGTCCGGCCGCATCAAAGATCGAGCATGTCTACAAATACCGTCTGCCGACAAAAGCCTATGACGTAATTTTATTTACCGGCTTGCACTATGTCGGCCGTGATGCCTTACTGATTAACTCCGCCGATGCGGTAATAAGTATTGGCGGTCGACTGGGTACGTTGCACGAATTTACGGTGGCGGTAGAAACGGGTACACCGATTGGTTTTCTACAGGGCGCCGGCGGAATAAGCGATGAAATCAAAACCCTGATTAAATTAGCCGGGCAGGAACGGGAAGGTACCGAAATACTTTTTTCAAATGACGCCGAACAACTGATAACCGATATCACTAAGTATCTGGATGAAGAACGGGTTAAATACAAAGCCCTGTATGAGTAGTACCTAAATTAACTATTAGCTACACCGATCCCTGTTACAATTATAATTAGTGAAAAACTTCCAACTAAAAAGTAACTTCCAACCGACCGGCGATCAACCGGCGGCTATTGCCGGGCTTTGCCAGGGGATTGCTAACGGCCAAAAACAGCAAGTCTTACTAGGGGTAACGGGATCAGGTAAAACCTTCACGATGGCCAATATAATCCAAAATATCCAGCGGCCGACGCTAGTTCTCAGCCATAACAAAACGCTGGCGGCCCAGCTTTATAATGAATTCCGTAATTTCTTTCCATCCAACGCGGTGCACTATTTTGTCAGCTATTTTGATTATTACCAGCCGGAAGCGTATATTCCGCGGACCGATACCTATATTGAAAAAGACAGCGCTATTAATGAGGAAATCGATCGGCTGCGCCACGGCGCCACGGATGCTTTGCTATCCCGCCGGGACGTCATTATTATTGCTAGTGTCAGTTGTATCTACGGCATCGGTTCGGTTGAGGATTACGGCAACTTGGCTATTACTGTTAACCGTGGCGAACGCCGCCAACGCGATAAGTTTCTGAGACATTTGACAGATATACAGTATCAACGCAATGACATCGATTTTCACCGGAGTACTTTCCGGGCCCATGGCGACGTGGTTGATGTTTTTCCGGCTAGCGAGGAACTGGCTTACCGGATAGAATTTTTCGGAGACGAGGTTGAGCGGATCATTAAAATTAATCCGCTAACCGGAGAAATTCTGGATGCTCTTGAGTCTTACACGATTTTCCCCGGATCGCATTACGTCACGCCGCGGCAGAAACTTGAATCGGCCTTAGAAAAAATTGAGCTGGAACTTGATCAGCGGCTAAAACAGTTTAAAAAAGAGCATAAATTGCTGGAAGCCCAGCGACTGGCCCAACGGACTCGCTTCGATATTGAGATGCTGCAGGAAACCGGTTTTGTCAAAGGTATTGAAAACTACAGCCGTTATCTGACGAATCGTGAAGCCGGCGATCAACCAGCTACACTGCTTGATTACTTCCCCGAAGATTTTATGATGTTTATCGATGAGTCCCATATGACCATCCCTCAAGTCAGGGGTATGTACAACGGCGACCGGGCCCGTAAGGAAGTGCTGGTTGATTATGGGTTCCGTTTGCCGAGCGCGCTGGACAACCGGCCGTTAACATTTACTGAATTCGAGAGACACGTTAATCAGGTCGTCTATGTCAGCGCTACGCCGGCAGAATATGAGCTAAGCCACAGTCCGAAACCGGTTCAACAGATTATCCGTCCGACCGGAGTACTGGACCCGAATATCATTGTCCGACCGGTTAACGGCCAAATCGACGATTTGATTGCCGAAATCCGTCAAACCGTTGCCAAGCATCAGCGGGTACTGGTAACCACCCTGACCAAAAGAATGTCCGAAGATTTAGCCGAATATTTAGCAGAAGTTAAGATTAAAGTTGCTTATTTGCACAGTGATATTGAAACGCTGGACCGGACTGATATTCTGCGTGATTTAAGACTTGGTGTTTACGACGTCCTGGTTGGGATTAACCTGCTCCGGGAAGGGATTGATCTGCCGGAAGTCAGTCTGGTAGTAATTTTAGATGCTGATAAAGAGGGCTTTTTGCGCAGCCAGCAAGCTTTAACCCAAACTGTCGGCCGGGCCGCCCGGCATGCCAGCGGCCGGGTTATAATGTACGCCGATAAAATGACTAACAGCATGAAACGCACAATTGATGAGACTAACCGTCGCCGTCAAATCCAGCAAGAATATAATCTGGAACACGGTATTACTGCGACCGGTATTGTCCGTTCGGTCGAAGGACGAATGCGTCTGGACCTGCCGGAAGACGCCAAGACCGCCAAGCTTAACTTAAAGGCAATCCCGAAGGATGAATACCGTTCGCTTATAAAAGATCTAACCGGACAGATGGAGCTGGCCGCTGCTAATTTGGAATTTGAAAAAGCCGCCGAGCTGAGGGATATCATAAAAGACGTCGAAGCAAAACTAAAATAGAATCCGTTAATTTTAAAAAAGGCCGCATGGATTAAGCCCGCCTGCGGTGCTATACTATCTTAAAATGGCAAAGCTAACGCGGGAAGATGTATTAAAATTGGCCTATTTAGCGAGGCTTGAGATCGACGAATCGGAGATTGACCGTTATCAGACTGAGCTAAACGAAATTTTGAAGTATGTCGAACAATTGCAAAATGTTGAAGTTGATGACTTGCCGCCGACCTATCAGGTAACCGGTCTGACTAATGTTACCCGCGAAGACCAGCTAATCGATTACGGTTACAAACCAGCCAATTTATTAAAAAATGTCCCGGCCGTGGTTGATAACCAGATTAAAGTAAAGCGTATCTTATGAGTCAATGGCCGGATTTATTAACTCTTGCTGAAGACGTCCGCAGTAAAAAAACTACTGCCAGTGATTTGGTCCATAAGGCCCTGAGCATGATTGCCGATAAAAAACAATACCAGGCAATTATCGCGACGCTTGATGATGCCGCTCTGAAACGGGCCGCTGAGATTGATAAAAATATAGTAGAGGGTAAGACTGCTGGCCGGTTACTGGGCGTGCCATTTATTGCCAAGGATAATTTTTTAGTTTACGGGGGCGAGACGACCGCGGCCAGCAATATTTTAAAAGGCTTTGTCGCGCCTTACCAGGCAACGGCGATTAACAGATTGGAAGCTGAGGGTGCTATTTGTGTCGCTAAGGCCAACCTTGACGCTTTTGCCCACGGGGCGAGTACTGAAAACAGCGATTTTATGGTAACCAAAAATCCTCACGACGACAGCCGGGTGTCAGGTGGCAGTTCTGGCGGTTCTGCAGCCGCTGTGGCACTTGAAATGGTGCCGTTCGCACTGGGAACCGATACCGGCGGATCAATCCGCCAGCCGGCCAGTTTTTGCGGTGTGGTGGGCTATAAACCGACCTATGGCCTGGTGTCCAGAAGCGGGGTCATCGCGATGGCTAGCAGCACGGATGTGATTGGGCCTTTGGCTAAAACGGTGGACGATGCCGCCCTGGTGTTTGATATTATTGCCGGTGTTGATCCGCTAGACTCGACGATGATCGGACGGGAAGACAGAAGCTATACCGAGCTGGAAGGTGAGCTAAAAGACGCCCGTATCGGCCTGGTCGAGGAATATATGGGCGAAGGCGTAGACCAGGACATTAAAGACACTATCCAAAAAGCGATTGACGTTTACCGGGTCCAGGGCGCGAATATCAAGTCAGTCAGTTTGCCTTCCCTGACACACTCTTTGGCTGTCTACTACATTATTTGTCCGGCCGAGGTAAGCAGTAATTTATCGCGCTATGACGGCCAGCGTTTCGGTTACAGTTATCCCAAGGCCAACTCACTGGAAGAAAGTTACATTAAATCCCGGTCAATTGGTTTTGGCCGCGAAGCAAAACGGCGGATCATGATCGGCACACACGTACTGAGCAGCGGTTATTACGATGCCTATTACAAAAAAGCCCAAACTGTCCGGACAAAATTAATCAATGAATTCAATGAGATATTTAAGGAAGTTGATTACCTGGTGGGGCCGGTCACTCCGACCACTGCTTTTAAGATCGGCCAAAACACGCAGGATCCGCTTAATATGTATTTGGCCGATATTATGACTGTCGCCGCTAATCTTACCGGTATCCCAGCCATAAGTATTCCGGCGGGGATGAGTCAAGGTCTGCCGGTAGGAATCCAGTTAATGGCTCCCCAAAGGAAAGACCGCCAGCTACTGGCCCTAGCCAAAGCCGCGGAAAGAGTAATGGCATGAATACAACTCGTGAAATTTTGGCAGTGGTTATTTTGGTGGTTGTCATTGGAATAATTTTTGTTGCCCTGGAACACCGGCCCCGGACGCTTAATGTCGATTACTTTAAAAAGCGTTGGGAGGAATTGCAAAAACTTTGTGCTAATAAAGAGACCTGGGCATTGGCCGTTATCAATGCCGATAAACTGCTTGATGAGGCCTTGAAGAAGGCGCATTTTAAGGGCAAAACAATGGGCGAGCGGTTAGTCTCGGCTCAGCATACCTTTACAAATAACGACAGCGTCTGGTTTGGCCATAAATTACGCAACAAACTGGTCCATGAAGCCGATACCAAACTCCGGCAAAAAGATATCCGTAGCGCCCTGGTGGGTTTCCGGCAAGCACTAAAGGACTTGAGGGCTTTATAGATATGATTGCCGCTGATGTGAAACGAAAATACGCCCCAACTATTGGTATTGAGTGTCATGTCCAGTTAAAAACTGTCACGAAATTGTTCTCGGGCGTAAATAATGATGCCCGCGAAGCTCCACCCAATACGCTAGTCAGCCACATTTGTTTCGGCTTGCCTGGTTCGCTGCCAGTTCTCAACAAAGAAGCGATTCATTTAGCAACCCGGGCGGCATTCGTGCTCGGAACAGTGCCGCAGCACTACAGTACTTTTGACCGCAAACATTATTTTTACCCGGATTTACCCAAAGGCTACCAGATCACTCAATTTGCCCAACCGGTCATCGGTAAGGGTTCTGTCCTTATTGAGATCGAGGGTGAAACTGAAAAGCAAATCGGTGTGACAAGGGCCCATCTCGAAGAAGATGCCGGCAAGAACACTCATCCTGCCGGTTCCGACTATAGTCTGGTTGATCTTAACCGGGCCGGCATGCCGCTGCTGGAAATTGTATCTGAGCCGGATATCCACTCCTCGGCCGAGGCCAGGGCTTATGTTAGGGAATTATATCTAGGTATGAAGTTCGCCGGAGTATCGGATGCGAATTTGTTTTATGGCAATATGCGTTTTGATGTTAACGTCAGTGTCAGTAAAACCCAGGAACTGGGCACGCGGACTGAGACGAAAAACGTAAACTCATTCAAGGCGGTTGAAAAGGCTATCGAGTACGAGATTAACCGCCAGATCGAGTTGCTGGAAAAGGACAAAAAAATCGTTCAGGAAACCCGTGGCTGGGATGAAGCCAAACAAAAAACAATTCCTCAGCGCAGTAAAGAAGAAGCCAATGATTACCGCTACTTTCCAGAACCTGATTTGCCGCCGATTGTGATAGAAGACGATTATATTGAGAAAATCCGCCAGGAATTGCCGGTTATGCCGCAGGAATGGCGGGCTCGGCTTAGAAAACTAGGTATTGATAAAGCACACATTGAAACACTGCTGGATGCCGAAGCCGATATCAGCGAAGCAGGTTATATGGCACTGATTGAAACCGCCATTAATGATGCTGACAAAGCCAGCTTTTTTGCCAGCTGGCAGGTTAATATTGAAATTCCGATCCGTAAAAACGGCGACAAAGTAACAGCCACTGATCCTAAAACCAAACAGCGTATTTTTGATGAAGTCTATAAATTGATCAAGAACGGATCACTAAACTCCAGCCGGGCCAAAGAATTACTGACAATATTGTTGACCTCAGAAAATGTTCCGGAGAATATCGAGGAGTTGGCCAAAACCAAAGGATTTGTCCAGGTATCCGATGAGGCGGAACTTGGAGTCGTAGTGAAAGCTACGCTAACGGCTAACGAGCAAGCTGCTAACGATGTTAGAAAAGGTGAATTGCAGGCGATCGGCTTTCTGGTCGGGCAGGTCATGATAGCCACAAAAGGACGGGCTAATCCCGAATTGGCCCAAAAAATTATCCGCCAGCAACTGGGTATTTGATTAAGTATATATAAAACGATAGTTTTGGTTATTGTATAATAGGGTAAGAAATATGGATACGACTCTTAAAATATTGATCATTATCGTTTCGGCGGCTTTGAGTCTATTTTTAATTGTCGCAATCTTATTAATAGTAAAACTTATCCAGATAACGAAATCATTGAAAAAAATTGCCCAAAAAGCCGAAAAGATTGCCGACTCCGCCGATGCTCTTGGCACTTTTTTTAGACGGACTGCCAGTCCGATTGCCCTGGGAAAGTTTATCACCAACATATTTGACGCAGTTAGAAAGCATAATAAATAGGAGCATATATGAGCAAAAGCAATACTAAAAAATGGGCTTTAGGGACTATCTTTGCAGCAGTCGGCGGCTTTGTAGCCGGTATTCTGACAGCACCAAAGAGCGGTAAGGAAACTAGGCAAGATATTAAAAATGCCGCTGAGACCAGTGTTGCCGAAGCCGAAAAGGAACTAAAGAAATTGCATACCCAGCTCAACGAACTGCTTACCGAAGCGCATAGTAAATTCGAAGTGGTTGGCGGTAAGACTAAAGAACAATTCGAAGCTGCTCTGGCCGGGGCTAAAAAGACCAAGGAAAAGGTCAGAGTATTATTAAGCGCCGTGCATGAAGGCGATGCCGAAGACCGTGATTTGAAAAAAGCTATCGACGAAGCATCAAAGGCCGTCAACCATCTTAAGACTTATTTAAAAAAGCCAAATTAGAATATTAGTACTGTTGTAAATCTGATATGCAGCGATAGCTGATGTTATCGCTATAATTAGTGATATATAAGAGGGCGGTAGTAGGTATGGCGGAACATAAGCTACAGGTAAGTGATTTTGTGCACTTGCATAACCATACGCAGTACAGCTTGCTGGACGGACTGACTAAAGTGCCCGCGCTGCTGGATTTTGTAGTGTCTAACGGCATGAAGGCAATTGCTATGACCGACCACGGCACATTGTCAGGCACAATCGAGTTTTATGATGAGGCTATCAGCCGGGGGATCAAACCGATCATCGGGCTGGAGGCCTATGTTGCCAGCCGGACGATAAATGACCGCGACCCGGCCAAAGACAAAGCCAGCTATCACTTGACCATTCTGGCTATGAATAACACCGGCTATAGAAATCTGATGGCACTGTCCAGTGCCGCCAATCTGGAAGGGTTTTATTACCGGCCTCGGGTAGATCATGTTTTAATCGAGAAACACAATGAAGGTCTGATTGTTTTAAGCGGTTGTATCGGTGGCGAGGTTGCCGACAACCTGAATCTCGGGCAAGTTGATAAAGCCCGGGAAATCGCACTCTGGTATAAAAAAATATTTGGTGACCGATATTACCTTGAAGTTCAGGACCACGGCCATCCCAAACACCCCACATCATGGTTGGATCAAACAAAAGTTAACGAACAGTTAATCAAACTGGGCAAGGAGCTGGATATTCCGTGCGTGGTGACCTGCGACGCCCATTACTTGATGCCCGACGATCAAACAGCCCACGAAGTTCTGTTATGTATCCAAACCGGTGCTTTCTTGAGCGACGAGAAACGTTTCAGCATGAAGAATATCGAACTGCACGTGACCGATCCGCAATCGATTATTGACCGGTGGGGAAAAGATTATCCGGAAGTAATTAAAAACAGCCGGCGGATTGCCGACCGTTGTGACGTAAAAATCGAACTTGATAAGATATTAATTCCGAAATTCGACGTACCCAAGGGTGAAACCGAAAAAACTTTCCTGAACCGGATGGTGTATCAGGGTCTGGCCTGGCGGTATGGCGGCTGCGAAGAAAGTAATAGCCAGAAACTGACGATTACCCAGGCCCAAAAAATGTTATCGCCGGAAATAAAAAAACGGGCTAAATATGAACTTGAAGTCATCGATCAGATGAATTTCAACGGTTATTTTTTAATCATCGCCGATTTTATCCGCTGGGGAAAAGATCAGGATATTGTCTTCGGACCCGGCCGTGGTTCGGCAGCCGGCTCAATCATCTCCTATGCCCTGAAGATTACCGAACTTGACCCGTTGGTTTATGATTTGCTGTTTGAGCGTTTCCTAAATCCGGACCGTATCTCAATGCCTGATATTGATGTCGATATCCAGGACTCCCGGCGGGAAGAAGTCATAGAATACTGCATTGAAAAATATGGTGCCGACCGGGTTGCCAATATTGTTACTTTCGGCCGTTTAGCGGCCCGGAACGCCATCCGCGACGTGGCCAGGGTGCTGCAGATGCCGTATGCCGATGCCGACCGTTTGGCGAAGATGATGCCGATACACACCCAAGGGCGGCATGTTCCGCTGTCTAAAACACTACAAGAAGACGCTAACCTGAAAGCCGAATACGAGAGCAGCAAATCAACCAGAAAAGTCCTCGATCTGGCAATCCAACTGGAGGGGACTATCCGTTCTCACGGGGTCCATGCCGCCGGCGTGGTAATTGCCCCGGACCATATAATTAACTTCGCACCGTTGGAAATGGCCCAGAAGGGCGTCATTGCCACCCAGTACTCAATGAACCCGATCGAACATCTAGGGCTTCTTAAAATTGACTTTCTGGGACTTTCAAACCTGACAATTATTAAGGATGCACTTAGTATTATCCGAAAAGTTTACGGTAAAGAAATAAATATTACGCAGATTCCGCTAGATGATAAAAAAACTTTTTCGCTGCTGGCCAACGGTGACACAACCGGAGTATTCCAGTTTGAATCTTCCGGCATGAAGCGTTACTTAAAACAACTCAACCCAAGTGTTTTTGAGGATATTATAGCCATGGTGGCGCTCTATCGGCCCGGTCCGATGCAGTTTATCGACGAATTCATTGCCCGTAAAAACGCTACGCACGAAATCGAGTACTTCCACCCCAAAATGGAAGTGGCGCTGAAAAATACCTACGGTGTTCTAATCTATCAGGAACAGGTCATGCAAATCAGTAAGGACCTGTGCGGCTTTAGCGGCGGCCAGGCCGATACCTTGCGCAAGGGTATCGCCAAAAAAATCCCTTCCGTATTGGCTAAGATGAAAGTTGAGTTTATCGATGGTGCCCACGAACATTCCGGAGCCGATAAAAAACAGATGGAGCAATTCTGGCATCAGTTAGAGGATTTCGCGGCTTATTGCTTCAATAAGTCGCACGCTGCCTGCTATGCCATGATTGCTTATCAGACCGCTTATTTAAAGGCCCATTATCCGGCAGCCCTGATGGCGGCGCTGATGACCAGTAACTCTGATAATATCGATAAACTAGCGATTGAAATTACCGAATGCCAGCACATGGGCATAGAAGTCTTGCCGCCGGACGTCAACGAATCATTCGTTAATTTCGGAGTGATGCCGGATAAAAAAGCCCAGATCCGTTTCGGCATGTCAGCAATTAAAAATGTCGGTGTCGGAGCGGTTGAAGAGATTGTCCGGGAGCGGACCGCCAACGGCAAATTTAAATCAATCGAGGACTTCTTGGATAGAATCAATACCCGGATCGTCAATCGGAAAGTCTTGGAAAGTCTGATTAAGGCCGGCGCCTTTGATGATTTTAATGACCGCTCGACCCTACTGCACAATATAGATGCCATGATTGCTTATACCAGCCGGTCCCACCGGAATAAGCAAAGCGGACAAACCGATATATTTGGCAGCCTGGTCGCGGATGATAATATACCGGTCTCTAAACTCGACATGGAAGAGCCGTCTGAGCGGTATAGCGAACGCGAGCAACTGCAGTGGGAAAGAGAATTACTAGGGTTGTTTTTAAGCCAAAACCCGATTCATGAGTACGAGAATTATTTACAACAGCACGCCACGCCAATCAGGCTATTAACCGAAGCGGGCAATAACGACCAGGTAATTATCGGCGGTAGCGTAGTCGCCATACGCGAGATAACAACCAAAAATAATCAGAAAATGGCCTTTATGAGCATAGAAGACAAGACTGGTGACATTGAAGTCGTTATCTTCCCCAGGATTTATAAAAAAGACGCTAAACTTTGGGACCGGGACCGGGTGTTAATTATCGCCGGTAACGTTTCGCATCGAGATAAAGGCAACTCGCCAAACGGCGGTCTTAAAATTATCGCTGAAGAAGTTGAAGAACTAACCACGGATTATCTTAAAGCCAATAATTTACCAAAATCGATCAGTAATTACAAACGGACAGCTATTCAGGGCGTGGCTAAAAATCCGCCCTCGGCTATTGCTCCAACAACTAAACCGGAAAGGGTATATATCCGGTTGCAAAACAGCGACGACCAGAAAATTCTTTTATCGATTAAAACAACGCTGGACAAGTATAAAGGCGATACTGAAGTCGTGTTGGTGATTGGATCAGCCGAGGAAACGCCACAGGTTATTAAATTGCCGGCACGAATTGATAAACAGCCGAAAGCCTTGTCCGACTTGATCGCCTTAGTAGGAAAAGATAACGTTAAAGTCAAATAAATAAAATGTATACAAGTCTTATATAGCCAGCGTAAAGCCGGCAATAAAAACAGTAATACTACCAAAAACGGCGCCGACTGGGCCGACCACGATAGCTCCAAATACGACTATGCCAATGCCGATCGTCACAAATAAAGGCAAATAAGGCCAATACGTTTTCATGAAACTAGATGTTTGCTTCCGGTGCAGACCGTTCCGTTTTAAGTATCTACTTGAAGGACGTCCGCGTTTTTGGGTTTTTGTTAATGACATATTCAACGTAATAATAACACAAGTGGAATTAAATACCAATAAATGTCCAGTCCAAATTTATATATTTAATTAGTTCTTGCTGGTTTCTCTGGATCTAATAATCAACATGCTGTTGATTTGGCGAATGATTGTATTTAACTTGAAGGAGGGCTAGTATTAAA
Source organism: Saccharimonadales bacterium (SeqCode) (assembly GCA_035510715.1). Lineage (GTDB taxonomy): Bacteria > Patescibacteriota > Saccharimonadia > Saccharimonadales > UBA4665 > DATKGQ01. The sequence continues at coordinate 31,621 of DATKGQ010000025.1, forward strand.
TCAGTTATATAAAATAAACCATGCCAGTAAAAAAATCCCACCCGCCTAATAAAAATCAACCCAAACAATCTAATTCTTTGCTTAAACATCGCTGGCAGTTAAAAGCCATATTTATCTCGGCCGGTCTGACAATTTTCTATTTGCTCGGTGTATGGTTATTTTCGAAATTAGTTAATAGTTATTGTAACGTCGGGAATGGCTGCGTCTCAAGCTTGTCAACCGCTACGATTTATCTTGGTTACTTTGGGCTTGTGGCAGTCACTGTTGTTTTGGGAATAATTTTGCTTAGGCGTTTCGTTACTAATAATCTGCTTATCGCCGTACTGGCCATGATCCTTGCTCTAACTTTCGCAGTGGAATCAAGAACCTCGCCAATTGATTATGCGCTACCTAATTTTATCTACTCCAGTTTACTGTTAAGTTATTTGTGGAGCTTTTTATATAATTTCATATATATATTGATACCGTTGGAAGTCGGCTTGTTGATCTTCAGGTTTACTTATAAGAAAAGTTGGCATCTAAGCGTAATAGTTTGCCTGATACTTGCCCCGGCAATTTATTTTGGCGTAAGTGCGGCCTCCAACGGCTTAAATTCACTTATGAATACGATGGAAATAAATAATGAATATGCCGGCCTACCATTTACGGTTTACCAACCGTCATTCGTAGCGCCCGGTGAAGAATTACAGCTTGGCGGAGGCTATTTTGTCCCAAGCGATACCGTTTTAAATAACCCGGCATATTATACAGTTCTATACGGTACGTCGACTATTACCGAGTACAAAGCCACCGCCGATTATAACCCTCCTACCAATTGCGGCAACACCTTCAACATTATTACGTTAGGTAAGAATAAAACCATCCCGTGCAATCTTATCGGCTATACATCAACCTCTAATGCGGTCTATGAATATTTAAATATTGGCTACTTATACGTTTTTACCAGAGAACATAATACTATAGTGGTATTTTCCACCGACACCAGCGCCGGCAATAGTCCATTTACTGTTAGTGGAAGTTTTGATCAGACGTCAGATATTCATACCCAGGATAGCTTAATAATTCAGATATTTAGTTCACTGCACTCAATAACTCAACAACAGGCTAAAGCAATCAGTCAATAAACCCCTGTCAATTTAACTAGCCGTCCGTACTTTCCATTAAATTTAGCCTTGCTATCAGTATAGCTTTCATCAGCCTCTACCATGCCTGAAAGTTTAGTACCGTCCTGTTGACATGATATTAAGGGATAGTCACGATAAACAAGGGCTAAAATCATTTCGATTAAGAAGTTAAACCCGAGATGTATTTATTTGACAAGTATATAATTCGTTATCTATAATACTAGTGATTAACTAAAAATTGAAAACTCAAAAAAAGAAAAAATAAAATGAGATTTAAAAGACTCGGTGGCTGGGGTACTTTATCAGCGCTTAGTATCACGACACTTTTAGCGTTTGGTTTAACGGGCGTCGCCCATGCCGCAGGTGATACTTGCACCTGGACTGGGGCTACAGATAACAACTTTAGTACGACGACTAACTGGAGTAATTGTAGCAGTGCGGCTCCCGTAACTGGCGATAGCCTGATTTTTGATAACACTAGTCTGGCGAGTTCAGCAACAATTAATAATGACATTAGCGGGCTAGACATTGCCAGTATCACATTTCAGGGGACAAACAGTAGTGCCTATGGATTTACCCTTACTGGAGACGCCATGAGTCTTGACGGCGGTATTACAGATACTAGCTCGGCTCTTGACAACCAAGTGTCAATTGATCTAACACTTACTGCCGACCAAAGTTTCACCAATACCACAGGTTCCTTCGGCTTAGTAATTGGTGATTCTTCATATACAAATGCCCTGAACTTAGGCAGCAACACGCTTACATTGGACAGTAATTTTCAACTTTCTGGTGGCGGTGGAAGTATTACACTTGATAGCCAACTTGAGGGGACGGGAAATCTAGTTATGAATGGTACTAATGATGGTGTTTATAGCTTTGAGGCTGCAGCAAACGGATATAGCGGTAATATATCGCTGGATAACGGTCAAATTTACGTTACTCTTCCTACATCTTTCGGCACTGGTACAGTAACGGTTAGCAATGGAGCGACATTAAATACTAATTTCGATACTTCGTCTCCAACCTTTAGCAACACACTTGTTATTGGCGGTAGCGGTTTTAATGGGACTGCGGGTGCATTAGTTGTTAATGATGGTTGTCCAGCCCCCGGTAACAGCGGCACTTGTACCGATACTGGTACTGATACATTTAGCGGGCCAGTTACACTGACTGCCGATACGACAGTTGGTACACCCGGAAACACAGTCGTTTTTACAGGTGTGTTAACTTGTAGCACGTACACACTTACTCTTACGTCAGGCTCACTTGGCACTTTAAATGGCGCTTCTTCTTGTGGCTCGTCATCTAGCGGTTCTACTGGTAGTACCTCGGGGACTAATGCCCCAAAAACACCCAATACCGGATCGGCTTTAGTGAGTGACAATGTCGTACTGCCACTAGCAGGGAGCATACTGCTGGCTGGCGGAATATACTTTATCTCCCGCAAAGTCAAGAACCCGATGGATACCAAACGGCGTTAGGGATAGTAAATTAAATCATGGAAGCTAAAGCTCGCGTTACACTAAATGATCCCGTACTGCATTCCCGCTTACGGCGCGAGTTTATCAAACCTGGCTATTTGAAGCGTCCGGTTCAGCGATCACAGGCTACGCTTTTAAGCGATGTGATAAGCAGGCAAAGCCAAAAACCCGATCGTAGCGCTGCTGTGCCAGTCCAACGGCCGATTACGTTCGAATCAAGGAATAATCCTTTAACAAAATTACCTGACCAATCATCAGACTTTATGCTAAAGAAAGATAGTTTGAAAGTCCTCACGACAATTCCAGGGACCATTTCCAAGACTCAGACCCAAAAGGTCTCAACTCGTCAGGCCAGCAAAAAATCTAAAAAAAGTAAGTTACATTTAGCCCTATATATGTTAGCCGCTTGTATGATAATTGCCGGAGGCTATAATAGCTACCAGGGTATTCGTAATAATCACTTGTTAACCTTGCAAGTAGCTCAATTAACCCGACAAGCCAACCAAGCCGCCCTTAGTCAAGTAACGGTCAGCCAGTCTGAATCCGGCACCAATAAAAACTCGGCCAGCAGCACGCCGGCTCTTAGTACTGTTAAACCGAGTGCCGGTACCTTGGCTGACTACACCGTTGAACCCAATTATCCACGCTACATAATTATTCCGAAACTAAGTGTTGATGCCCGGGTCTTGTCAGTTAGCGTTAATTCTAAGGGCGCGCTAGAAACACCTAGTAATGTTTATGACACGGCCTGGTATGATGAGTCTGCCCAACCTGGTCAGCAAGGGGCCATGTTAATTGATGGTCATGTCTCCAGTTGGACAGCGCATGGTATTTTTTATGGCATTAAAAACCTTATACCCGGCGATATCATTAAGATTCAACGCGGCGATGGTACGGTTTTTGTCTACAATGTGGTACGGAGCCAGGTATACCAGTCCGGTAATGTCGATATGACTTCGGCAATGTCTCCGGTTACGCCCGGCCAGCCTGGTCTGAATCTGATTACTTGTACCGGAGATGTTATACCGGGCACCAGTGAGTTTAACGAGCGGATAGTTGTCTACGCCACGCTGCAATAATTAACGGTTAATTTCCCGGTAGTAGTAATTCAGCTGCTGTTTTACGCGTTTAGTAATTTTCGTGATCAAGTGGTTGCTTAATTTGTCACGCCGCATGAGGCTATATATCCGCCGGTCGATAATTATTGGGCGGCCACTACCCACTAATATTAGTTTGTCGTCGGCCAGGAAGTCTTTAACTAACATATAGGGGAGTGCGGCAACCCCTTTCTGTAATTGAACCAGCCTTAACATTACTTCGGCACTGGTGGAAAAGAATTTTGGCGATACTTTAATGCCGATTTGATCGAGCGATCTTTTAATTATTTGGTAGCTATTTGAGGATTGGTCATAACTTATGAAATTTTCTAGCCGTCCCTTTTCCAGGGCGCTTTGGGTAGCTGCCGCCTGACTATGATGCACGACCAATACCAGCGGCTCGATGGCAATAAATTGCGCTTGAATATGCCTGCCGACTGGGTTAATCTGCTCGGTTACATAGGCGATATCCAGCTCATCATGCTCAATGGCATTTAATAGCGACCGGGAATTGTTAACCACTACAGATATCTTGGCTTCTTGCTCAAGATCATAAATGTTTGTATTAGACAAGAACAGCATACTGGCAATGCTGTCAATCATACCGATGGAAATCGATAATTGCTGGTTTGATAATTCCGCTAATTTAATTTTCAGGTTATCGGTTGTAATAAAAAGTTTCTTGGCTGTGTCGTAAACGACTTTCCCGGCTTCAGTCAGCTTAAACGGCCGGACCCCGCGGACAATAAGTTTGGCGCGTAACTCCTGTTCTAATTTGGCGATGGCAATAGACAGAGCCGGTTGGGAAGTATGCAGCTCCTGGGCGGCCTTAGTAAAACTGCCGTTGTCAACCAAAACCGCAAATTTATGCAATCGATCTTCCATAAGTAATATTTATAACACAATTAGAAATATATATTGGAATTATATTTAATATCACCGTAGCATGTAAACATAATCACAAGTATTAAGGAGACATTTATGGCTGAAAAGAAACCCATTAAATTAGCAGTGGTCGGTTTAGGGAATTGCGCTTCTTCGCTAATCCAAGGCATTTACTATTACCGGGATGTTAAAGACAATGAGTTTGTGCCAGGTGTTATGCATGTCCGGTTAGGCGGCTACCATCTCCGGGATATAAAAATTGTCGCGGCTTTTGATGTAAACGAGAATAAAATCGGCAAAGACGTAGCTGAAGCGATTTATGCGGCGCCCAACAATACGACCGTGTTTGCTAAAGTGCCAAAAACAGGTGTTAAAGTATCGCGCGGCCCGCTGTTGGACGGCGTTAACAAATATACCGCTCCGCTGATTCCGATAAAAAAAGACCGAAAACCTGTCGATGTGGTCAAAGTTTTGCGTGACAGTGGCGCCGATATAGTCATTAATTACTTGCCGGTCGGTTCGCAGGAAGCAACCGAGTTTTATGTCAATGCCGCAATTAAAGCCAAATGCGGTTTTGTAAACTGTATACCGGTTTTCATTGCTTCGGACAAAAAGTGGGCCAAGAAATTTAAAGATGCCGGCTTGCCGGTCATCGGCGATGATATCAAAGCCCAGGTTGGGGCCACTATTTTACACCGCACGCTGGTAAACCTATTTCTAGACCGTGGCATGGTAATTGATCATACTTACCAGCTTAATACCGGCGGTAACACCGATTTCCTGAACATGTTGGAGAGGGAACGCCTAGTCTCCAAGAAGATATCTAAAACTGAGGCGGTGACGTCACAAGTTGAAGCCCGCGGCCAAACCATTGACCCAAGCGATATTCATATTGGACCGTCCGATTATGTAGCCTGGCAGAAAGACAATAAAATCTGTTTTCTAAGGATTGAAAGCAAACATTTCGGCGACGTGCCGATGAATGTGGAGTTGCGTTTGTCGGTTGAGGACTCACCCAACTCGGCCGGTGTGGCAATTGACTCCATACGCTGCCTCAAACTTGCTTTGGATAAACATTTGAGCGGCGCTATTATCGAACCGGCAGCTTATTTCAAGAAACATCCGCCAGTTCAAATCGAGGACCGGCAAGCCCGCGAGCTAGTTGAAAAATATATTGCTGCCAACGCTTAATTATCCGACGTTGAATGTCTTAATGTGGTAGAGCGCGATTGCTGCCGCCTGGGCTACGTTAAATGAATCTTTTTTGCCGAACATCGGGATCTCTATAACCATGTCCGTCAGGGCCAGTATGGCCGGATCAATGCCGCCGATTTCCTGGCCTAATATAAGTGCTAATTTATTGTCTGGCTGGTATGAATTCAGTGGTACAGAACCATGTGCTTGCTCCAGACCGACAATTTGATATTTCTGGGTCTTTAATTTCACAATTAGGCCAAATATATCCTCAACATGTTCCCAGTCTACAATCAGCTCGGCGCCGAGAGCGGTTTTATGAATTTGGCGGTCGGTTTTTTGGGCCAGGAAAGGCAGGCGGTAATCATCCGGCAGCAGCGGATAGGGCGTATAGCCGGTTAAGTACAATTTTTCCACGCCCAATCCCTCAGCTGTTCTGAGCAAAGATCCGACATTGTAGCAACTGCGGATATTGTGGATGATTAGATTGCAACGTGGCATAACTTTTAAGAACTATAACTAAAAATAATTGAGCCGTAAAACGCTCATGTATAATTAAAGCATGAAACCAGATCCTGCCCGGACCAACGAGGAGGCTGCAACTCTGCGGCGCGCCAATTTGCTGAATCTAAATTACTTTGATACCTCCGGCATAGAAGTCAAACAAATTTATAAAGGCGTATTACCGTTAGCCCAGCTATATCAGCACCGCATCGTTCCAATAAGTTGTGATAAAAGCAACATATTATTTGGCATTACCACGACTACTTCTCAGCAAACAATGGATACTCTGGCAAGGCAATTTACTGACCAGCGGGTGGCTTTTGCGATTATTTCCGATGCTGGTTACCGGGATTACATGCGTTTGTATGATCCGCCCAAAGAAGTTGTCTATAAAGATATAAAAATTGCTGAGAATATTAGCAACGAAGCTCTCAGCTCGATATCGGAAATTCTAGACCAGGTCCGTCCGGACGATATTCTGGCTTATCTTGTCAAACAGGCCTATCAATTAAAGGCATCGGATATCCACCTGGAAAACCAGAAAGATTATATCCGGGTCAGATTTAGGGTGGATGGCGTCCTGCACTCAATCGCCAAATTAAGTAATGATAAGTATCATGCGCTGTTATCAACAGTCGCGATTGCAGCCAACGTTTCTACCAGCAGCGATACAGCTCAGACCGGGCACATAAATAAAAAATACACTTTAGCTACCGGTGAAGAAGTGGCTGTTAACTTGAGAGTGGAAACCGTACCGACAGCTTACGGCCAGGATATCGTGATGCGTTTATTTACGCTTCAGCTTGAACTATTGAAATTAGATAATCTTGGTTTAACGGAGATGCAGCGCAAGGTTGTGGATGACATTATTAATCACCCGAGCGGTATGGTATTGGTTGTCGGCCCGACCGGGTCCGGCAAGACGACAACATTGTATTCTTTGATTAGCACTCTTAATTCAGACGAAAGGAAGATCATTACCCTGGAAGACCCGATTGAATACTTTATCTCCGGTGTTGTCCAGACGCCGGTAGAGGGTGATCAAAATGCATCTGGCTTCGCGGAGCGCTTAAGGGCCGTTCTGCGGCTTGACCCGGACATAGTTATGATCGGTGAGATTCGTGACCAAGATACCGCCCGGACGGCACTCCAATCGGCTTTGACGGGACATTTAGTGCTCAGTACTTTCCATGCCTCGTCGGCGTCAGCAGCTTTAATGCGGTTACTCGACTTCATTGGCATTAACCCGCTTTTTGCCAGTGCCATACACCTTGTCATGGCCCAGCGTTTAATCCGCCGGCTGGATGATAAAACAAAAATACCCTATCAGCCGAATGAAGGTCTGAAGAATCAACTCAAGACGATTATTGCGTCATTGCCACCAAACGTGATCCGTCCTAGTGTAGACAATATAACGCTCTATAAACCGGGTGTTTCTGCCGATGATCCGTTTGGCTATCGCGGACAAATGGCCATCAGGGAACAATTGCAGATGACTAGTGGCGTACAACAGTTACTGCGTATGCCGCCCAACCAAATTACTACCGAAATGATCGAAAAACAAGCTGTCGCAGACGGCATGGTAACAATGCCGCAGGATGGGATCCTAAAAGTATTGGCCGGCCTGACGACACTTGAAGAAATATACCGGGTTGTAGGCTAAATCAGCTTAAGAAAAATTAACCGCCAGATTAAGAGAACTTGCAACAGAGAAGAAAAAGATGTAAACTCGACCAGTTATGCAATATGGAATAAAAGAGCTAGAAGAAACCTACAAAAAACCATCCGTTGTTGATGTCAGAAGCGGAGACACTGTCCGCGTGCACCAAAAAATCCGTGAAGGCAATAAGGAAAGAGTCCAGATTTTTCAGGGACTGGTGATCCGCACCAAACGGAAGGACAGCCACACCTCGGCAATTATTGTCCGGCGTATTGCCAGCGGCATCGGCGTTGAAAAGAGCTTTCTGATGCACAGTCCGCTAGTCCTAAAAGTGGAAGTTATAAAAAGGTCCAAAGTACACCGAAATTATTTGACATATATGCGCCGCCGGACAGGAAAATCAGCTAGGTTGACCGGCCGCGAATTCGACCAGCAATCAGTTAACGCTATTCACGACGACAAGGCTGAAGCGGAAGAAGAAAAACTGCGCGCATTAGCCGAAATAGCTGCCCAAGAGGAAGCCGCCAGAAAAGCCGCCCAGGCCGCCAAAGAAGAATTGAAAGCCCAAAAAGCCCTTGAGGCCCACGAGAAGAAAGCCAAAGAAGAAAACTTGAATTCCACTGAAGAAGAATAGAAGCGGTTATAATACTGCTGATGGACGAGGTCGGAATTGATGAAGTTGGCAGGGGGGCATTAGCCGGACCGCTGGTGGTCGGAGCTGTAATTTTAGGCACACCAATTGATGGGCTGCGAGATTCAAAAACATTATCTCGCCCCCAAAGGACAAATCTGGCGCGGATTATTACTCAGGAAGCTGCTGCCTGCGGGCTTGGCTGGGTGTCATCAAAAGAGGTCGACCGTTTGGGCTTAACCAAGGCTATTCGGCTGGCAATCTTGCGCGCCTTAAAGCAAATTGAAGCAATCCCAGGCAACTCTATAAAAAGTATCATTATTGATGGAAATTATAATTTTTTAGCTGACGACCCAAGGTCCAATACCGTTATTAAGGCTGATTCGTCGGTTGCCTGTGTCAGTGCTGCCAGCATCATAGCTAAAGTGGCACGAGATGAATGGATGATTAATACTGCTGCCAAACTATATCCTCTTTACCGGTTTGAAAATCATGTCGGTTATGGCACCCAGTCGCATATCGAATACTTGCGCCGTTTCGGGCCTTGCGCTATTCACCGGGTTAGCTTTAAGCCCCTAAGCAGCAGTAATTGTCAGGTTAAAGGCGGCCTTAGACCCGGGATCAATAATACAGGGGAACAAGTCTCCGGTTAAATAGTTTTCAATCCCGACAGAGTTGAATTTTTGTTTATTTTTTAGTGCGGAAAAAACCGGATAATTATCTTTCAGGTACTTGCCAATCTTACCGCGGAAGTTCATCGTAACATTGTAGTTACCGTTATATAGTTGTTCACCGGTGTGCAATCGCACTTCGCTGAAGCTTTGGTGATGATTAATCCTAATAATTGTCATGGATTGTTCCGTTTGCCGGTTATGGCGGGTGATTGTGGGGACGCTGATTTTAAGATTATGCTGATTAAATGTCAGCCGGCGGCTAGGCGGCCCGGTTCTTAGTCCAGTAATTCTGACTTCTCCCTTGAATGTTGCGTTCTCCGGGTAAACGTTAAGGGCTACCTCATAACTTTCTGGTCTGAAGAATTTAATGAGGGTCCGGGTTGTTTTGGTCATTGACACAATTTTAACATGCATATAGATATTAAAAAGTTGGAAAAAAATTAAATTTTTTCCGTAATTGCCAGAAGTATGCTATAATCCATTATGTAAGGTCCGGCCAACAAGGTCGGATTTTTTCATGAAAGGATCAAAAATGGATGATTTAGATATGAAACAACTTAGTATTGCTGTCCGGGCAATTGCTGACGAGAAAAATCTCCCGGAAGATATGGTGCGTGAAGTTGTTGAGCAAGCCTTGGCAGCAGCCTATCGCCGCGATTATGGTGAACGGGAACAGGAAGTCAGAGTAACGATGAATCTTAACAGCGGCACGGTGGATGCTTATGTTATGAAGGAAATAGTTGAGCCGGTTAATCAACCGGCTTATGAGATTAGTCTGGCTGACGCCCAAAAAGTTAAAGAAGATGCCAAATTGGGTGAGACAGTTGAGGTCCACGAACAAGTCCATAGTTTCGGACGAGTGGCTGCCCAAACCGCCAAACAAGTTATTTTACAACGTTTGCGGGAAGCTGAGCGGGAAATCGTGATGAGCGAATACGAGGACAAAATTGGCTCTATTATCAATGGCCTGGTATCCCGTGTTGAAGGTAATATTGTGCGGATTGATCTCGGCCATGCCCAGGGTATTATGCCCAAAGGAGAGCAAAGTCAGGGTGAGCGCTATTTTCCGGGACAACGTCTGAAGGTTTATCTTAAAGACGTGGAACGCGGTTTCCGTGGACCGCAATTAATAGTTTCGCGCAATAATTCAAAATTTATTGAGTGGCTGTTTAAGGCGGAAGTGCCGGAAATGGAAAACGGAGCGGTTGAGATTAAAGATGTCGCCCGGGAAGCTGGTGTTCGGAGTAAAATTGCGGTAAATTCGACTGTCCAAGGAGTAGACCCGGTCGGTACGTTTGTCGGCGGCCACGGTACGCGCGTTAACGCGGTCATGAGCGAAATCGGTGACCAGGAAAAAATCGATATTATAGTCTGGAGCGATAACCCCACACAGTATATTACCAATGCGCTTAGTCCGACCAAGGTAACCAGAGTAGTACTTGATGAAAAAAATAGAAAAGCTAAGGTCATGGTACCAGAGGATCAGCTGAGTATTGCGATTGGTAAGGGTGGCCAGAATGTCCGGCTGGCCAGTAAACTGACTGGTTTCGAACTAGATATCGAATCTGATAAGAAAACTGAGTCGTTATCTGGCGATATTCCAAAAATTCCTAAACTCAAGAAAAAAGAGCAGCTAGAAAGTTCTCTGCTCGAAGCGATTGAAGAACACGGCCAGTAAAGGTTAACAGGGAAAGCATTTTAGCACTCTTGACGTATGAGTGCTAAAAGCTATAATGTATTTGTGTGATAAAAGTTCAATCACTAGGAGGATACAAAACATTTTATGATGCCTAATTCACCTGATTATCAGGATTTTTTAAATCATCTAACGAATAATGCGATAGACAGCATTAAGCAAGCCGGCGCGATTGCCAGAAGTTATGGCAATGCTTATATCGGCACCGAACATTTACTGCTCGGTTTGCTGGCCCAGAATTCCAGTATGGGCGCTAAGATTCTAGGAAGCGCCGGCGTAACACTTGAAAGAGCGCGGTTGGCTTTTAGCCTGACCCCCAAGACCGTAACAGTTAATAACATCGGTGAAAAAGGTTTAAGCGAAACAGCCAAACTGACACTTAAAATGGCCGCTGATATCGCCCAGGATTACAATCAGGATTATTGCGGAACAGAGCACATTTTATACAGTATTTTGACGCAGAAAAATGCCCGTGCGACGGTATTGCTTAGAGACATGAATGTCGACATTGACACCCTGCTCATTGAGCTCGAACAATTTCTTAACCGGCAGCAATTTGATCATATTGGCGAGGATGCTGCGCCGCAGCGACGGACAAATCACAAGGTTCACAAGACTGCCTTGGATTTTTTTGGTAACGACCTTACTGCCCAGGCCCGTTCCGGCAAACTCGATCCGGTCGTCGGTCGCGAGGCGCAAATCAAACGGCTGATTACGATCTTAAACCGTCGGACAAAAAACAATCCGGTACTGATCGGCGAGCCGGGTGTCGGTAAGACAGCTATCGTTGAAGGTTTAGCCCAAAGAATAATCAGCGAAGACGTACCGGACAGTCTGCTGGATAAAAGAATTGTCATGCTTGATCTGGCTGGCATGATTGCCGGTACCAAGTACCGCGGTGAATTTGAAGAGCGCCTGAAGCGGGTACTCAGCGAACTTGAGAATGATGACAAAATCATCATTTTTATAGATGAACTTCATCTAATCGTCGGCGCCGGCGCAGCCGAGGGAGCCATGGATGCCGGTAATATTTTAAAGCCGGCCTTGGCTCGGGGGGCAATCCGGGTAATCGGTGCGACAACCACGGCTGAATATACAAAACACATTGAGAAAGATGCCGCTCTGGAACGGCGTTTTCAACCAATCCAAGTACCGGAAGCCACCCAACCCGAAACCCTGGCCATACTAAAGGGCTTGCGCAAGCATTATGAAGACTTTCATGGCGTCAGTATCGGCGATACGGTACTAGAGGATATTACAAACTTGGCAAAACGTTATATTAACGACCGCTTTATGCCTGATAAGGCAATTGACTTACTTGATGAAACTGCCGCCGGGATACGGGTTGAGAAAACCCGGACCTCACCCGAAGTGAGAAAATTACAGAAAGAATTAAAAATTGTTAATACCCATATTGACGAAGCCGTTGACGATGAAGATTATGAACGGGCGGCCCGTTATAAAACCCGGGCCAGCCAAATTAATGGCCAGTTGGAAAAACTTAAAGCCAGCAATAAAGCCAGTAAAACCCTAAATGTTACCAGCGATGATGTCGCAGCTGTTATATCTCGGATGACAGGTGTCCCGGTTACGAAAGTAATCCATGCCGAAGCAAAGTATCTGCTTAACCTTGAACACAAACTTGGCAAGCGGGTCGTCGGACAGCGTGAAGCGGTCGAAGCCGTATCAAAGGCCATTCGCCGTAACCGCTCCGGTGTAGGCAATGAAAAACGGCCCATCGGTTCTTTCATTTTTCTTGGTCCGACTGGAGTTGGTAAAACCGAATTAGCCCGGGTACTGGCCAAAGAATTTTTTGGCTCGGATGAAGCCCTTGTCAAAATAGACATGAGTGAATTCGGTGAGCATCATAATGTTTCCAGGTTAGTCGGCGCGCCGGCTGGCTATATCGGTTATGAAGAAGGCGGGCAGTTGACCGATAAGGTTAGGCGCCAACCATACAGCCTGGTACTGTTCGATGAAATAGAAAAAGCCCATCCGGATGTTTTCAATATGATGCTGCAAATACTGGAAGACGGCTATTTGACGGATTCAAAAGGCCGGCGGGTTGACTTTACTAATACCATTGTCATTATGACCAGCAATATCGGCGCCGAGAAATTGCAAAAAGAAACAAGTTTCGGATTCCGTCGCGTTAAGGCCGGTGAGCAGAATAATCTTGATGCCTTGCATGAGATAAATAAAGAAAAGGTGCTTGATGAACTGAAACGGTCAATGAGGCCCGAACTGCTTAACCGTTTGGACCGGGTGATAGTATTCCGGTCGCTGACAAAAAAAGATATTTTCAAGATCATTGATCTTCAAGCCGATATGCTTAGGGAGAGGCTGCAGAAACATAAGCTTGGGTTGAATCTGAGTGTCGCCGCTAAACAATATTTGCTGGAGCATGGTTATGATGCTCATAACGGCGTGCGGCCGCTAAGGCGGCTGATGCAAGACACAATTGAAGATCAAATTGCTCTTGATATGCTTGACAGTAAATATGTAGTCGGCGATATCGTCCAGGTCGGGGTTAAAGGCGGAGAGCTAACGTACCGCGTATTAACAGAGACAGCTAACTTATGAGTTGATAAATTACATACATTTCTTGTGGTACACTTTGAGTACGCATGCCTAAATCAGTCACTCAATATATTTGCAATAATTGCGGTGCAACATCTACAGCCTGGGCCGGCCGCTGCAATGTCTGCGGCGAGTGGAACAGCCTGGAAGAACAACTAATAGTCCGAGAAGAGTCATTGTCAACCCGGGCCGCCCGGGGGACTGCTTTGCCAATTAAAGCAATAAACTATGCTGTTACCCACCGGGAAGAGCGGCTAAACTGCGGCATTGAAGACGTCAATACCATTCTTGGCGGCGGTATTGTGCCTGGTAGTGTGATTCTCATGGCCGGCCAGCCCGGAATCGGTAAAAGCACTTTATTATTACAAGTCGCTCAGGGCCTTGCCCAAAAAGTTCCGGTTCTTTATGTGAGTGGCGAAGAGTCCATTCATCAAGTAGGCGTCCGTGCCAAACGTCTCGGAGTCGAGAGCAAAAGTATCCAACTGGCGACAACTACTTGCGCCGATGATATTGCCGCGACCATAAACAGTAACAAGTTTAAGGTCGTGATTGTCGACTCAATTCAGACACTGGCCGTAAACATGCTTACCGCTGCGGCCGGTACGGTCAGCCAAATTTCAAGCAGCACCCGGTTAATCATGGCAGCCGCCAAACACACTAATACGGCAGTCATTTTGGCTGGTCATGTTACTAAGGAAGGCAGTATTGCCGGACCAAAAGTGCTGGAGCATGTGGTTGATGTTGTGCTGCAGTTGGAGGGCGATACTTATGGCGGCTATAAAATATTACGTTCCAGCAAGAACCGTTACGGTTCCACGACCGAAGCCAGCATGTTTGAAATGGCAGACGATGGCCTTCGGGTTATTGCTAATCCGTCAGCGGCTTTGCTGGCAGAAAGACAAATCAGTGATGGCTCAATTGTACTGGCGACCCTGGAGGGGAGCCGTCCATTGCTAGTTGAGGTACAGGCGTTAGTTAATCGGACTTCATTCGGCTATCCTAAAAGGACCGCTAGCGGTATTGACCAAAACCGGGTTAATCTTTTAACAGCCGTATTAGAGAAAAGAACCAAGTTGCAGCTAAGTGATAAAGACATATATTTGAATATTGTCGGCGGCATTCACTTAAACGATCCGGCAGCTGACTTAGCAGTCTGCATGGCAATCGGCTCGGCCGCCAAGGGATTCAGCCTTCAGTCAAATGCTGTTGTTTTTGGTGAAGTGGGTTTATCGGGCGAGATCCGGCATGTCCCGTTCATTGAAAAGCGAATCCGTGAAGCCAAAAAGATGGGCTTTAGTGTCGCGATCGGACCGCGGCCAACCGGCTCCACGAAGATAGCTGGTCTTACTCCAGTGACTGATGTTCGGACGGCACTCAACAAGTTTCTAATTAAGCATTAAATATAAAGGAATAAAGTATGGCAATCATAGAAATAATATTATTAATTATCATTATCTGGTTGATTCTGAAAGACCAACCCGGCAAAACCAACAAATTAAATGGTCATTTCCTAAATTCAAAACATAAAATACTATTAGACAGCTGTGCGTTGATTGATGGCAGAATAGTCAATGTCGTGCAGGCCGGTTTTCTGCAGGGCGAATTAATTGTCCCGCAATTTATTCTTAATGAGCTACAGCTTTTAGCTGACGGTCAGGATTCACATAAGCGTGAGCGGGCCCGCTTCGGACTTGATGTTATTCATGAGTTGCAGACTACCAAGCAAGTTACGCTTTCAATCGACCGCAATTCATTCCCGGCCGTTTCAGCGACAGATGACAAGCTTATTTCCGCTGCCAAGAAGCTAGGCGCCAGTTTGTACACGACTGACTATAACTTAAGTAAAGTGGCCATAGCTGAGAATATTACGGTACTGAATATCAATGAGCTGGCTCAACAACTACGACCCGTCAATTTACCGGGTGAGCAGATAGAAATTAAAATTATCCAAAAAGGTAGCAACCAAGATCAAGGAGTAGGTTATCTGGAAGACGGCACGATGATTGTAGTGGACGGCGCGGCCAGGTATATTGGCCAGCAGATGATAGTCCATGTTGATAGAATGCACCAGACCGTGGCCGGTAAAATGGCCTTCGCCCATGCTGTTAGCAAACCCGATGGCAAACCGTTGTCCGGAGTAGCGGAAAAAGGGCCCAGAACGTCTTCGAATCATGACACATCGCAAAATCACCATTCCAAGCCGTCATTGCAAAACCGAATGCGTCGCTAATTAATCAGTTAAAGAGTTTATTCTCCAGTTGTCGTTGTGGCCGGAATCTGGGCTGTTACCGTCTGAGTGCTAGTGCTATCATAGAGCACGCTGTCGATAACTTGAGCGCTGAAAGTTACAGAGCCGCTGCTGGTCGGAGTATAGGGGAAAGAAATTGTGCAATTATTAGGCGGCGCAGTACTGGAGCAATCGTTAGCGGCGGCTGTGTCGATATCAAATGATTGGACAGTTTGTCCGTTGACCATAAAGTTAACGGTCCCCGGAAATTGCGGGTAATTCGGATCGCTTAAAGCATGCGTACCCTGGCTGACAGTTATGGTAATTGTGCAGCTAGCGGTGCAGCTATTGTTATTATTAGGCGGCGTATTATCGGTTACAGTGAGCGTGATTGACGGCGGGCTGTCACTGCAATTATGGACATTATCAGTACCCTGTATCGTTGCCGTGCTGCTTTTTTGATTCAACGGCCAAAATATGTCTGCCGAGAAAGCGTTATCATTGGCACCAGCATTCGTTTGTTTAGCTAAAGCTGGTGTACAGCTGGTTGCTATCAGTCCAGAAACCTTATCAACCGTTTCGCTAGTAGATTGCTGCTTATTATTGTTAACATACCACGAAGGGAATAAGTCGGTGCTTGGACCGGGCTCAACATCCCCGTAATGTATGTGTGTTGTTTGTACGTAAGCCGGTAATACTTTAACGTCACTCGGCTGCGTCCAGTTAACAGGTGTCATGTGTAGGTCAGTCAACGCTCCTTCCATCCAATTTCTGGTTAGTGGCTCAGTCATGTCTTCCATGTGTCCGGTAGTCATGGCAACATTACGTGTGTGGTAGCCGACCCAGCTGGCAACCGCGTATTGTGTCGACCAAGCAGTCATTAGACCGTCAAAATTATCATTAGTCGTGCCGGTTTTAACGGCAATGTCCCAGCCGTCATAGTGCTGAAATTTTTGAGCGACCGGGAGATAAGAAGCATTAGGATCGCTCAATATGTTATCAATTATGTAGGCGGCATCGGGACGTACAACTTGGGTAGACTGCGGCTGGGTCCAGTTCCAAACGGTATTACCGCCGGAATCGGTTATTTTAAGAACGAACGTTGTCGGTATGGCGGCACCCAAACGGGCCAAAGATGCATCGCCGTTAACGTGTTGATCAAGATAAAGATATGCTCCATCACCGAATGCCGAAGAAGCGTAACACTGCGTTGGAGCCGTTAGGGTAACATTCGAATAGCACTGGTAGGCATTGGGGGCAGCCATTAAAGCGTCAGCAGTTGAAATGACTTTGTTTATAGACGGAACACAGGCCGATACCACGTCTTGGGCACATTGGGAATTGGGTATGACTGAAAGCATGGCTTTGGCGGCTGGTACGTTGCGTGAACCGGCCAGCGCATAACGAATTGATTCCGCACCGGGATAGAGAAAATCATAGTCCTCTAGGCAGTTACCGGTACCCTTGGGTGGCGGTAAGCTATGGTCGGTACATGGATATCCAGGCAGTGGTTCTTGGATATCATAAAGAACTGATCCGGCACCGGTATTGGTAGTGTCATTTACTAAACTGACATAGTCGTAGGGTTTAAAGCTTGATCCCGGGGGAATTTTTGTCTCAGCGTAATTTATTTGTCCGTAGCTCGGGTTGTTGAAATCAACGCCGCCGACCAGCGCCACCATCTGACCCGTTTGGATGTCCTCGGCGGCCATGGCTTCTTCATCTCCTTGATATCGTTCAACATTTGGTAAATTCTTTTGGACAAGTTCGTTAGCAAGGTTTTGGAGAGTCACATTCATTGTTGTGATAACTTTCCAGCCGCCCCGATTGACCGTTGAAGCGCCGAATTTATTTTCCAGCCATTGCTTGGCCGACAAGACAAAATAAGGATCTTGAATACCGGAATACTTATTCTGGAGCGGTTTAATCTCAGACATAATATTAATGTTATCGGCGGTTTTTGCCTGGGCTTGGGTTATATAACCTTGTTTTACCATGAGACCCAGAATGTATTGCTGCCTGGAAATTACTCCGGATTCATCAAATAAATCTTCACTTGCGGCTGAATTATATTGCGGGCTGCTGTAGGGTGAGTAAACGCCCGGAGCTTGCGGAATGGCTGCCAAAAACGCCGATTGGGCCAGAGTCAACTGGCTAGCATCAACGCCGAAATAATCATTAGCCGCTGCTTCAATCCCGTAATCAACGCCTCCATATGGTGCCACATTAAGATAACCGGTCAGGATATCAGCTTTGGAGTATTGCCTGGATAAATCAACCGCTAATATAATTTCTTTGACTTTTGTCGCTAAACCGCGGTTGCCATTCCAGTTTTCGTTTAGCTTCACGACTTGCTCAGTGATAGTAGATGCTCCCTGCAAACTGCCGCCGCCGCCGAATATGTCATGCATACCGGCCCTAATAATTCCGGTGATGCTAAAACCGCCTTCATGGTAGAAGTTTTTGTCTTCAATTGCTACGGTGGCATCCTTCATATAAGGCGCAACTTGGTTGCCGTTTATCGCTACACGCTTGACGGCATTATAATCTTGCCAGAGGACGACGGTACCGGTTCGGTCATAATAGGTAATACTGCCGCCTAGTTGGCTGCCGGAGATATTCGTCAGTTGCGGCAAATCTTTGCGGAAATAAGCGAATAAGCCGACCAGAACTATAAAGATTACGACAATGCCGATACCCAGTACTTTTAACCCCATAATGAAACCATCGCGGCTAAACCAATAAGCCGCCAAGTGCTTGGGATGTAACCGGTAAATAATGCGCTTAATCCTTGATTTAGGGAGCGTTGCTAGGCGACGAGCCCGTCTGATATAGCGATTATCTTTACGGCTGCGGATGCGGTCCGTCAGCGAGCGGTTGATCTTTAACGTAGTGCCTTTCCGAGTAGTAAAGGTGTTGGCTGACTTGCGACTACGTTTCCCACCGCGTTTGTTAGAATCACTCATTATTATTTTAGTCTCTCCATTTTGTCTCAGCCCTGTCTGATAACGGTTATTATAGCAAACAAAATCCTAAATCGCGACGGTAACTTATATACTAAATCGGTACTTTTTATAATAAAGCACAGGAGATATTAAGCTCTCGTAACAGTTGAGTGTAACTACCTTGGCAGATCAATAAAACTTGCAAGATTCGCTATACTTACTTAAAGAAATGAGATTAACGAGTTTGATAGACGAACTGGATGGAATCGGGCCGGAACTGGCTAAAC
The DNA here is from genome assembly GCA_035510715.1 of Saccharimonadales bacterium (SeqCode). Taxonomy (GTDB): domain Bacteria; phylum Patescibacteriota; class Saccharimonadia; order Saccharimonadales; family UBA4665; genus DATKGQ01. The sequence goes on from DATKGQ010000025.1 coordinate 50,609, forward strand.
GGTTTACTATTCTTGGCGTAAAAACAATTGCTGATTTAATCAATTTTTTCCCAAGACGTTATGAAGATTACTCGGATATTACTTCGATCGAGCGTATAAAACCAGGACCGGTTACGATTCAGGCCCAGATAAAACAGGCCAAGGGCCGATATGTCCGCCGGGGTATGCATATTACTGAAGCTGTCGCCAGCGATAAAAGCGGCAGCGTACGTTTAATCTGGTTTAACCAACCTTACCGAGCGGCGGCTTTGCGGAGCAAGACCGATTATTTTATATCCGGTGATTTCGCTTTGAGTCACCAGCGACTGAGCATTATCAATCCCAGTATTGAGCTGGTCAGCGCTTTTCCGCTTAACACTGCCCGGATTGTACCGATTTATCGGGAGACTAAGGGCTTGCGTTCTTACCTTATCAGACGCTGCATCAGCAAGATCATCAAGCTCATTGACGAATTCCCCGAAACCCTGCCCGAATGGTTGTTAAAGCAAGAGCAGCTAATGTCTAGATCAGAGGCCTATAAAATGATGCACTTTCCGCTAAGTTCTGACAATCTGGTTCTAGCACAGCGCCGGTTAGGTTTTGAAGAGGTTTTTGAGCTTAGTTTGGCCAGTTTGTTAAATAAGCAAGAGGTGCAGTCCGAAGTTTCTTTAGCGATCAAGTTTAATGTAGCTTTAGCTAGGGAATTTGTCAGTCATTTACCCTTTAAACTAACGGATGATCAGCGGGCGGTAATTTGGCGTATCTATCAGGATGTTGGTCGGAAATATCCCATGAACCGGTTAGTTGAAGGCGACGTGGGATCGGGAAAAACTGTCGTAGCCGTCATGGGCTCATTAATGGTATTGCGGCAAGGTTACCAAGTAGCCTTTATGGCACCAACCGAGTTACTTGCTTTGCAGCATGCTGAGACTATCTACCAGATGTTACAACCACTCCATCAGGAAAACTTATTAACCGTACTGGTTGGCAGTATGAGCAAAGACCAGAAAAATAAAGCTCACCAAGCCATATCATCTGGCCAGGCACGTTTTATTATCGGCACCCATGCTTTGATCCAAGAAGACGTAACAATGCGGAAATTGGCTTTTGTCATTATCGATGAGCAACATCGTTTCGGAGTTGAGCAACGTAAAACGCTGATGGCCAAAGCCGGTCACATGCCTCACGTGCTTAGTTTGACTGCCACACCGATTCCTCGCACTCTGGCGCTGACTTTATATGGCGAACTTGACGTTTCGCTTTTAAAAGATAAACCGCCTGGCCGCAAACCGGTTATAACCAAAATAATTTCACCCAATTCACTATCGCAACTATATAAAAAAATTGATCAGGAACTTGGAGCCGGCCGGCAAATGTTTGTGGTCTGCCCGATCATTACTGATTCGACGGTCATAAAAGTTGATTCGGTAGAAAAAATATATGAACAGTTTTCAAAAAAGGACTTTAAACACCGGCGGGTCGGGCTGCTGCACGGAAAAATGCGCTCAGACGAGAAAAATAGGGTAATGGAAGCCTTTGTTAACAAGAAGTTGGACATTCTGGTGGCGACGACAGTCATCGAAGTGGGAATAGATGTAGCTAATGCTACTATTATGCTGATCGAATCCGCTGACCGGTTTGGTCTGGCCCAAATCCATCAATTGCGCGGCCGGGTTGGCAGGGGCCAACACCAAGGATATTGTTACCTGATAATGTCAACCAGCAATCTCCCGCCCAAGCGGATACAGATATTAGAAAGCTCCAATGATGGTTTTGAACTGGCCGATCTTGATTTAACCTTCAGGGGACCCGGGGCGCTCTACGGCAGCTTGCAACATGGGGCTTTGGATCTGAGGATTGCTAAGCTTGACGATATGAAACTAATCCGTTCAGCCCGGAGCGCGGCAGAGCAATTCATTGATAAACATGAAGATTTGCTACAATATAAAGAGTTAAGTAATAAAGTAACAGCTTTGCGCGCTGTCACAAATCTGAATTAGGATAGGTATGTATTCAGGCACAACGCTAACTAAATTTTCAGGTCGGATACTAGGCGCTCATCAAAAAATTGACCGGGTTGCCCGTCAGCAGCTTTCGCAGATTTTACCCCAACGTGACAATTTTCCGACCACCAAACAGATACTACATTTTGAAGGTAAGAACGGTCCTGACGCTATTAAAAGAAAAAGCCCAGCCCACGATGAGCCGTGGCACTATTACAGTCCGTTTGATTCAAAAGACGCGCCAATACTTGGTTTAATTTGTGATCACTACAACTCTTTAATTGACTGCCTAAAACATAATGACCAGGAAAAAGCTGCTTTTGAGGCAGCCTGGTTAGCGCATGCTCTGGTTGACGGTTTAACGCCGGCCCACCACTATCCATATGAGGAGAAATTAGTGGAGTTAAGGGGAGGCAGCAGCATTGATACGAGAACGTCATTCCGCGAGAAAGTAATCATGCACGGCAAAAACCGTCGCAAAAAACTGAGTAATAACTGGAAAATGTGGGGAGCCAGGGGGCTGTTAACAACACACTGGTGGTTTGAACTCGGGGTATCAACCATCATCTTGCCTCTGCATTTTAAAAACGCCGTGCCGACCGACGCAGATGTTGAAAAGATACGCAACATCGGTGTCATAGAATGGTTTAAACAATCAGCTCAAGATATAGCAACTCTTAAAATTTATGATATATATTACCGGCGGGGCTGGACAACTCAACTTGCCCAGCAAGTCCGTCAACAGTTAGCGCCGATAATCGTAAAAACAGTTACCTTGACATGGTATATGGCCATGGTTGACAGAAAATATGCCAAACCCTGAGTTGAGAATTATTGCTGGGAAATTAAAAAACCAGAAATACTTTTCTCCCAATACGCTGGTGACACACCCGATGGGTGAAAGATTAAAAGGTGCTCTATTTAATACGCTTGGAGATATCGAAGGGCTAAGCATACTGGATGCTTTTTCGGGCAGCGGCGGGATAGGTCTGGAAGCGGCTAGCCGCGGAGCCGGCAGCGTAACGCTTATTGAATCAGCCCCGATGGCCCAAAAAGCTATTGCTGATAATATCCGGAAGCTAAAACTTGATGACCGAGCTCACTTACTGCGAATGAGCGTCCAAGCCTGGTTGAAAACTCTGTCTGGCTTGAAATTTAATATTATTATTGCCGATCCGCCGTATGATAACCTACAAACCCCGTTAATAATCGGCCTGATTGATTTTGCCGAGCCCGGTGGCATATTTGTGCTGTCATTGCCGGCGATTGCCCAAGTGCCCGATCTCCCCGGTTTGGAAACGGTAGCTGACAAAAACTATGGTAATAGCCGGCTGATTTTTTACAGAAAATCTTTAGCTTTATAAATTTGCTCTGGTATATATTAATAGGTAGTTAGTTGTAGGGTTAAATTTATTTACTAGCTGTATAATTTTATATGCGGGGATGTGGTGAAATGGTAGACACGCATGCTTTAGGAGCATGTGCCTAACGGCATGAAGGTTCAAGTCCTTTCATCCCCACCAAAACAGATACAATAGACTTCAAAAAACATAAGCAGAATGGTCTTTAGTTGTGCTATCATTACGTAGAGTACAAGATGAAAAGAGAGAAGTATGAGTAAAATTGGGCATTACTTGCAAGAACACTTGACCGGTGAAGTTGTCACCTCGGCTGAAGCCCGACGTTATTTCTCTACAGACGGCAGTATTTTTACGGTCGCTCCAGCTTTGATAGTTTATCCAAGGAATGAAAATGATGTCCGCAAAACAGCCCGTTTTACATGGCAGCTAGCGGAACGGGGCAGAATAATCCCGATCACCGCCAGGGGAAGCGGCACGGACTTAAGCGGTGCGGCCATAGGTACGGGTATTGTTTTAGTTTTTCCGGCGCATATGAATAAGATCATAGAATTTGATAGTAAAGACGGCCATGTGGTTGTCGATCCCGGAATTAATTTTGGTAAATTACAGCAAACATTAATGACGCACGGGCGATTTCTGCCATCATATCCAGCATCTATGGAATATTCTACTGTCGGCGGCGCGGTTGCTAATAACGGCGGCGGCGAAAAATCGTATAAATATGGGACAACTGGGGCATTTGTTAAAAAATTAAGAGTCGTTCTGGCCAATGGAGAAGTAATCGAGACCGGCCGTTTAGGCAAACACGAGCTTAATAAAAAGCTTGGTTTGGCAACGTTTGAGGGCGAGATTTATCGGGCAATTGACACATTACTTGAAGAACAACATCAAACTGTCGAGCAATTACGTATCGGTGTTTCAAAAAATGTCGCCGGCTATAACTTGGGAGCCGTTAAGACGAAATCCGGGTTTGATTTGACGCCGTTATTTATAGGCTCGCAAGGCACCCTTGGAGTCATTACGGAAATCGATTTGTCAACAGAGCTTCATAACCCTTCGACGACTATGCTTGTTGGTATGTTTGATGATATTAACAAGGCACACCAGGCTATTACTGAATTGCAAGCGTTGGCTTACTCGCCGTCATTTATCGAGATGATTGACGAGAACCTGTTAACTTTAGTCGATCAAATTAACCCGAACTTATTAAAAGAAATTGTCAAGAAACCGTTCCCCAAGGTTGTCCTGTTTGTCGAGTTTGATAACCCGCAGGACCGGATTCAAAACCGGATGACAAAACGGGCGACTAAAATTTTACAAAAGCATGGGACAAGCCACCGCTTAGCCAAGGACCATATCCAGCAATCACAACTCTGGAAACTTAGGCAAGCCGTTTCGATAGTGTTATTACACAGTGATGGCAATATCCGGGCAATTCCGGTTATTGAAGACGGTATTGTTCCGGTTAGAGAATATGCAGCATTTCTGACCGGTATATATGAAATGTTAGAACGCAACCATGTTGACGCGGCAGTTTGGGGGCATGCTGGCGACGCCAACTTGCATATGCAGCCGTTATTAGACCTAAGTCAGGTCGGTGACAGGCAAAAGGTTTTCCGTTTAATGGAAGAATATTATGACTTGATAGTAAAACTTGGTGGCAGTACTAACGGAGAGCATGGCGAGGGTAGGTTGCAAGCACCTTTCTTGTCGAAAATTTATAGCCCGGAAGCGTATGAATTATTGCAAAAAGTAAAGCAAATCTTTGATCCTTACGGTACACTTAACCCCGGCGTAAAGATCAATGTTTCTTTGGAAGATATTAAACCGTTGCTCAGGCACGAGTATTATCTCGGCTCGTTACATGATTATCTGCCAAGGACTTAAAAAATATTTCTAAAGCTTGAGTTTTATATCCCGACACCGTAAGATAACACAAGTAGCCAACTATTTATGCGCGAGTGGTGGAACGGTAGACACACTATTCTGAGGGGATAGCGCCGAAAGGCTTGGAGGTTCAAATCCTCTCTCGCGCACCAGATAAAATGACATTTAGGATATAAATTGATAATGCATACTATAGATTAATTCTGGCATAGCATTACCATTCATCGTACAATTACTAAGTTAGATATATATTGGGTGATTAGCTCAGTTGGCTAGAGCGCCAAGTTTACACCTTGGAGGTCGGGGGTTCGAGCCCCTCATCACCCACCAGAATTATCTTGTAATATTTTTATAGATAATAAAAAGTTAGAACCAAATTATTTCGCTTACTTCGACTTCTTGGACTCATTAGCACAAGTATGCACGTGGAGAAAGTAGATCAGATAGGATTGTAACCCGTCATATATGTTAGTATAAACATATGTCCGAAGCAGGCATTATTACAGAAGAAGATCTCAAAAAGATTTGCGAGATAACCAATTGGCACCTGGCATGGGGCAGCGACTACTTCTCGGAAGAAAAATACAATGAGGACATCTTTAACGATCTTCTGCAGGAACAACGCTATGGCTTTGACCTTGATTGGAAGTTCTTTGCTCAAGACGTGCTTGATGGTATCCGCTACTGCACTACGATTGACGTTACGATTGTCAGCGAGATTTTAACGATCCGCACCCTCAAGCCTTTTAACAAAGACCAGGAGATGTACCGGACCGTGACACTAGCTCGCGGAGATTCAACAAAAACCATCACCTATACCAACAAGGAACCATTGTATCTTGCCCAGGAAATCATGCATTTCGCAGGACGTACCGACACCGACATTGCTAGCATCAGATCATATAGTGATACCTACTATTTTGTCCTTGTGAAACCGGGCATTAATCCAAAGTTATTGTGGCCGCACATTGTCTTTGAGCCACCGATCACCGAAAGTGAGTCATGTATCCTAGTCGAAGCATCACGGCCAGCCACCGACAAATACTTCTACATGCCGATACTAACTACTAACCTAACTGAGAACCCCACAAATAACAGTGCCGGTACTATTGATGCACTTACCTATAAAAATGGTGAAACTCTTCAGCCTAACTACTATGCGTCACATGTGCAGCCGGGACAAACTTTGGCTGAAACTATCAAACGCGATTTAATGCATGACTTCCATTATCAAGGCATAATTAATGTGGCTGATTACCGGCTGTTTGATACCGCCAAAGACAAACATGGCAACAAATTACCTCGGCTTATTGTCAATGTTCAAGTTGACCAGTTCAAGACCGAAGAAATTCTGCCTATCGGCACTGCGACGGCATGGCACACATTCCCGCTTGAGCAATTTACTAGTAACCTGAACCTAGGCTTTGATATGCGGGAGTTGGCAGTTGAGAGAAGCGAAGTAGAATAGACAGCACTGTAAAAAATGATTTCAAGGATTTACAGACTATCAAAATTAAACATCTGGAGCAACCCCGATGAGTTACTATTGTTAAGGGTATAAAATTATCTAATTTTGAAGGTGGTGCTTGAGCTAGGGGTACTATATGGGAACCGAACTAATTTACACTGCATCCAGCGACATCAACTCTTCCTGCTCGATAGCTACTACCGTGTTGTTAATATAAACAAAACCAAGTTCCTCTAATTCCTTGCCTAAAGTTAATAGACTAGACAATAAGGTGTTCCACCTGAGGGACTCATCCCCCACCAGAATTATTTAAACAGTATTACTTGCATGCTTAAGAGTTATAAGAATTTAAAAGTATAACCATAAGTGTTATAATCCTTTTTAAGAGGTAAAACTAATGAAAATTAAGAAACAAGCAGGTTTCAGTGCAATTGAATTATTAATGGCGGTCGTAATTATTATTCTATCAGTGGTAGTGGGTTGGCTGGTATATAAAGACCACCATAAAACTACGACCACATCAACAAATAGTTCAAGTTCAGTAATCGTACCAAAGTTTGTTTTCAAAGAGCTGGGGTTACAAATGGACAAACCAAGTAGTTCGAGTGGTTTAGACGGACTAACCTACACTGTCCAGAATTTACCCAACGATAACGGCGTGGGTACCTCACCGACACTTTATTTATCTACTCCCGTTTTCTCAAACGATGTCAATAGATGTTACACTCAAACATTAAGCAATGGCGAAAGCTTTGCCGCAATCAGCAAGATAAGCGGCGTATATGATCCAACACAGCTCGGTGAAAGTTCATTATTAAAACAATTTGACGGCTATTATATTGTTATTGGCTATCCTAATGGACTTACGACTTGTACGGCGGCAGGTGTTGATCGAAATTTGGTCCTAAACGAAGCCAAACAACTACAAACCAATTTTGTGGATGCTTTCAAAACCGCAACAGTAATACAGTAACGTTTGATAAGCTAAGTTTTATTAGAAGAACTAACATTTAATAAAACTCTTTTTGATATTTGTTTAGATATTATTCTTAATTACGCCCATATAATAACTCTAGGCATTCATTATTTGTACTACTAGCACTTTAATGGTACTTAAAAACTTCAGACTATTATCTTTTGAAATTTGATTACTGTTAGGTAACTAGGGACTGCTCGCTAGAATAGTGGTTACAAGTGATACTCTGCGAGGGTTCGAATCCCTTATCGCCCACCAGTTAAAGCGAAAATAGTTATTTCCAGCTCAAAAACACTGCTCTATATTTTATCTTGAATTGGTTATGTTATTTTAATTTAATTAAGGTTTTTAGTTAATCAGATCTTTGTAAGTTACACCAGTATCTCTTCCAATGAGCAGCGCGGTGGCCCCAACAAAAGCTTGGAAGGCCCACCGCGCATTGTTTCTAACATCAATGTACATTCCGACTGTCTCACTATTTCTATGCTGCTCAATAGCAGTATCCATAGTTGAGGTAGCTTCTTTTACTATATCAAACGCTTTATTTGCCTCGTAAGCCAATGCTAAACCATATTCTATCCGTTTATCTTTTAGCCTTGAATAACTAACATCTAATGATTCTGCCATAATATCCTCAAATTTAAGTATCTAATGAATTTAAATTAACACTTCTAGCTGCGAATACAAGCACCACCTTTATGTGTATTCATAATAAAGTTACAGGTAATTACGGCTCAATAACTATTACCTCATTATTAATATAATCAAAACCGAATTCCTCCAACTGCTCACTTAAAACTAACAAACTAGGTAATAATATGGTGTTCCACCTGGGGGATTCATCGCCCACCAAGCATAATCATTATGGCCTCTTTTATTGGCCATTTGTTATTATTAATAATGTGAAGAACTTAAAAAGACCAAACAAAAAATTATACGTTGATATGTCTAAACATATGACATCATCTACTGAAACATTGGATGCAATCATCCACGAAGTCATTGATTGGAAACCTTCAACTATAAAACGGCTCGTATTGGGTGTGGGTAATGAAGTTTATAAACTTACAGCCCCGATTGCTAATAAACCCGATTTAATCTTACGCATTAATCATAAAGAACATCCTGAGTTTAATACTGAGAAATGGGCTTTTAATGAAGTCAATAAACAAGGCGTATCTGTGCCTAGTGTCTTAAAGGTGGCTAGTTTTAAAACTCAAGACGAAGTACTTACATATTGTGTTGAGACAGTATTGTCGGGTGAGTCTCTTGATATGTTATTGGAAAGTGGACTTGATGAGACCGAAAAGAGACACTATGCTCAACTCGCCGGTGAGACATTAGCTCGCATACACCAAGTTAAAACAACAGGTTATGGTCACTGGTTAACCAATGGCATTGGGCGTTATAAAACACTTGCAGCTAGTATGCACCAACAAAAAGATTATTCCGACCTAGTCTCAGCAGCTACATTAACTGAACTGACTGTTAGCGAGCTTAACCAAGCTATTGGTTTGGTAGATAATGTCAATTCTCAGGAAGAAACCCATCTAATTCACTGCGATTATGCTCCAAAACATATTTTTATTGACAAAGGTAAAGTAAGTGGTGTGATTGACTTTGAGATTTGCCTTAGCGGATTAGCCGCCACTGATTTTAACCGGTGGAGAGCACAAGAAAGTCGGATAACAATGGAAGAACTTATTACAGGTTATGAGCATATAAGGCCATTACCAACTGACTTTTGGGAGTTTATGTATATAGCTCAAATCCATTCAGCTATACGCACAATGCTTTATCATTTTAGGACTACAAAACATTTAGTCGAACTAAATAAAGCTGCTAATGAAGTTAGAAACTTACTTATCAGCCATAAGCCACTATTAGTTTAAGCTAGAGATACCGATAACTTTAAAAATCACTTTGTTCGTGTATTAGTTGGATTAGTTGACATTTATGCTAAAAATCAGTACCTTATTTCTTAGATAGAAATAACAAAAAAGAAAGAAAAATATGGGCGAAGAAAATCAATCAGATTTTAATCAAAACTACACTAATGGCCAAGAGTTAGATACACAAGACACCGCAGCCGAGGACATTCCACTGGAAACTGCAACTGATAAAAATGATACTGATCCTAGCGAACAAGCCCCAGGAGAAAGTGCAGTAGCAGCCGTTGAAACCAACACTAATACTCCTCCTGAAGCTGAACCCACCGTTCACATAGCCTCCATTGACCATACTGAAAACGAAGGTAGCAAAGTTGCTGAGCCAACAGCCTTGGATATGGCGTATGCCGGCAATCCATACCGGAGTAAAGCTGCAGTTAACCGGGAAACAAATCAACTTTTTATTGACAGACAAGCAGAATCAGCAAGCTTATCTGATTTTTCATTACCAATACCCAAATCATCTCTACGTCATCCGTTTGAAAGGTCTAGGAATAATCGTGAATTTAATAGAAGATTTAATGCTCTACAAGCACATAATAAGGAGTTGGCACACCGCGATCGTGAAGAGCAAGATGAAGCTCTAGATTTAGGTCAAGGTTACTACGAATCAAAGAGTCCGGCTGAGCGGGCAGCTTTTTATGACAAAAGAGCCGAACAAGTTGAAACTTGGGCAGGTATTTTACACGACCACCCGATTAGCCAGGCTTATATAGAATCCCATAAAGGCGTAGATCTTAGCCCCGAAGGATTAGTGCGCTTGGAAGAACTTACTCAAGCCCTCGCCGAAGATGATGTTGACAAGAATGAAACCGCTGCCGGAGAAGAAGCTGAAGACATCATCAAACTTGGCAATGAACCGGAATATGTATTTAGTATGCTTGATAATGCCGATCAGGCAACCTATGAGGAGTATCAACGTATCCAAAGTGATTTAGAGACAGTCCTTGCCGCTAAAGCCCAGTTGGTTAAAAAACTTTATACCAAAACTTATGTTGATCCAATAAAAAACAGAGTAGCTTTATCCCAATCCTTGCTGGAAGATATTAAAAGCGGCCGGGCTTCACAATAATAATGGGGGTGATATTACTTATATAACTTAAGATATTTTTTACATTGCTCGATTTTGTAAATGACATATATCAATAATTGACATCTCAGTACTTAATAACAATGTGGTCATTAAGTAAGCATACCGGACTATTATTGGCGTAAACAAGGCCAAATTCCTCTAACTTCTCACTTAAAACTAATAAACTAAGTAATAAGGTGTTCCACCTGAGAGACTCATCGCCCACCAGAATTATTATGTAATATTCTTATAGATAATAAAAATTTGGCTCATTGCCGCAGACTTCCCAGTAGTAAAAATCTTGTTGCTAATTGCTGTCCAGAGTAAACTTGCTAGTAAGGATTTAAATAAAAACTTCAACC
>DATKGQ010000026.1:0-12210 GCA_035510715.1 Saccharimonadales bacterium (SeqCode)
TTTTTTCAAACAAAATGAACCACTAGATTATGCTGTCCCCTTAATTGGCAATAGCAAAGTTGGAGATTATAGATTTCGGGTTGGAGATTATAGAGTAGTTTTTGATCTTAATAAAAATAAAATTATCATATTAATGATAGAACATCGCAGAGAAGTCTATCGTAAAAAGTAATAAGTTTTCTAGAATCTTCTGTTTTGCTTGGCTGAGCATGTGGGTCTGGTACATTTTCATAAGGAAACGAGACAGCCGTAACAAGCCCATTAAAAAAGTTATGCTTCTATATTATTAAAAATATGATATTTTAATTAAATGTCTGAGCTAGATCAAGTCTATGAACAAGTTGACGAACAGTCATTAATCGAGAATGGTTCGCAGCGTTATGATTGGCGATCTGAGCTGCACATTCTAGGGTCTTTGGCTTTGGTAGCAAGCATCGGAATGCCGAGCTTTCACCAATCTGTCGAAATTAGTCCACCATTAGTCCCGGGACACGAAATAGTCGTGGGCCCATCTACCAATCCCAGCCACCTAAGACCAGCAGAAAGCGGCATAGTCAATGATAATGACGGCTTCAACGTATATTACTACTACGCTGAAGGCAATTACTCGGACTCAGCCAGAGGGATGACAGCAACGATAACACAAGCCGATCCGACCATCGGGAACGGAGACTTACACTCCTTGGCCGAAATCGCCGAAGTATCAGCCAACCAAAAACAAACTGTGGAGTTTGGTTGGGATGTTGACCCTAGCCTATACAACGACAATTTACCTCATTTATTTGTTTATCATTTTCTAAACGGCCAACCGACCTGTTACAACGCCTGTGGCTTTGTGCCAATCGATAACCCAAAAGGTATAGTCCCGGGGGAAACGCTAGCTGCAGGAGTTTCCGCCAGGTACCAAATTTTATATTCAGGCGCATCAAAAGAGTGGCTCATTTCATATAATGGCAATGAGATAGGGTATTTTCCCGAATCAATTTGGGGCGGCAAGTTCACCAAGTCGTCAGATGAAACAGCCTTTGGCGAAGTGGCGTCTATGTCGTCATCTGAACCATGCTCACAAATGGGAGACGGCGTTTTTGGTAGCAATACGGGCTCAACAACCATCAGTAAGTTCGACCTAATTGACCCACGGCCAATAGCAACAGGCGCCCAGATGCTCTTTAGTTCCACTGTATCGTCACTCTACAATGTCGGTCATGAGACAGCAGATGGCTTTCGTTTTGGTGGACCTGGTGAGGCTAGTTCTGGTAATTGTGCGAGCTAGGTCACCCAAGAACAGATAAACACATAGCAAATAAAAATCTTATGCTTGGCTGGTCAGGTTACCCAAAACTGGAACCCTCTCTTCTGTAGTTTAGTTTTGATGTTTGAGAAATTGGATGCTCTAGGTTTTGCCTATTATAACGGTGAAGTTACATACAATGAAGCTGAGGGAGATGGAAATGTTTAGTCTTCATAAAACATCACTGCAGAACCCGTTATCTTCTAAGCTGTTCGATGAAAGTACGTTCTATGAAGCCTTCATCGATGATTTAAGACACGCTAAGAAGGAAGTAATCATTGAAAGCCCATATATTACTTGCCGAAGAGTTAATCAGCTACTACCTATACTGAAGAAGCTTGTTAAGCACGGTGTTAAGGTAACCATTAACACACGAAATCCTCAGCACTATGACGAATTGTTACGAATACAGGCATATATGACATTTAATATCCTAAAACCAACCGGTGTCAAGATCAGAACCTTTAATGACTATCATCACCGTAAAATATCAGTTATAGACAGTAGAATTCTATATGAGGGTAGCCTTAATATCCTGTCTCAGTATCATAGCTGTGAAATAATGCGAAGAATTGAGTCAGAAGAACTTAATATGCAAATGATATATTTTTTAGGACTGAAAAGATTCTATTGGTAAATTCACTATAGCCTTGTTAGCGACCTCTACTATATACGAACTGGTTTATTATCTACTATTTTTCTTTCGTCGTCGTAATGCTGCACGGTCGTTGTTTATTATCTCACTGTAGTAGTCACTACCTAAAACCGAATTATATATTTCAGGCGTAACTCCTAATGACGGACGACCGTTTCTCGTTCGTCGTGGAAGTACTAATCCTAATTCATCGACAATTTTTACAAGAGTTTGGTAATGAATGTGTAATTGCGCGCAAGCTTCTTTTGGAGTTAGCTCATTTTCTGCAAGTTTTGGGGTGACGTTGGATCGTAAGACATCTGCTTGTTCACTAGTTATCCCTTCACCTTCAGTTCGACCTTTCCCAAATCTATATATCCCAAGTTCGAGGTTATATTCTCTAGCTAAGCGTCTAACTGTGGCAGGTGCGACACCCAACTCGTTGGCTAGCGTCGGTACGCTTATCACTAATGACGAGGGCTTAGACCCTCTTTCCAAATTATTCTTTATTATTTCTAGTTCTTTAGTGCCAATAGCTACCGTGACTACTCCTCCGAATTTCCGATATGGTAATTTCAACCTGTTTTGATCAACAATTCTCTTAACTGTATAGTGGTCTACGTTAAGAATATCAGCTACACCATTTATACTATTTTCATCGTCTGAAGCTTTTTGTGCAAAATATTTAGGATATAGTTCTCTTAATCGTTCAATCTGGTGTGACGAAATCGCTTTAGTGGTTTGTGGGCCAAATCTATAATATGGTAATTCCCAACCCTCTTTATTAACGAGTCGTTCAAGAACTTTTGTCGACACTCCATAAATTTCATACGCACTATTGAAGCTGAATAAATTCTCGTCAGCTAGCGGAGCGTCAGGCATTTTCATCGACTCATACCTAGTAAGTAGATCAACGCTCATCTGGTCAAAGTCAAAATCTCCGTGATTAGTATGTATAAATACTCCTTCAGATCTTTTTTCGTTTATTCCTTCCCGTGTTTTTCTCTGCTTTACTGGTTTTAGGGACTTTACTTCTTCTGCAAGCTGACGGATCATTGCAATACGTTCAACATTTGCAACAAAATCTAACACCGAAACTCTATCTTTTCCAGAATGTTTTCTAAGCCCTCTACCAAGTTGTTGCTCAAAAACCGTTTGGCTTGAGGTACTACGAAGAAACACTAGTAGTCTAGCGTCTGGAATATCTACTCCTTCATTAAACATATCTCGTGTAGTAATAACCTGTAAATCACCATTTTTAAACTCTTCTAAAGTTTTGCGCTTCTGACCTTTATTGAGTGCAGAGTGATACGGTTTACCTCCTAATAATTCAGCGATCTCTGTCGCATGTTCAATGTTTTGGCAAAAAACAATGGTTTTAACCGCTCCAAATTCTAAACCTATCCGCTCCATCTCGTCTTTAATATTTCTGGTTATCACCTCATTCCTAGGCTTAACGTCAAATAACTCGTTCAACGCTACTAACGTATTAGTTTCGAATCCTGATTGCATTGCTTCCTTTACGGCATCGTCAAAAACAATGTGATAGTCAGGATCTGCCAATAAACCCTCTGCGAGTGCTGTAGCTAATCCCTTACTGTAGAGTGCTTCGCCAAATAGTTCTGTAATCTTTAATCCATCTGGCCGGTTCGGTGTCGCTGTCAAAGCGAGTTCAAATTTAGGTCTGAAGTATTTGATGACCTCTTCAAAAGTATCCGCCTTACCATGGTGGGCTTCATCGTAAATTATGTAGTCAAAGTAGCTTGGTTTGAAACTACCTAGATTAGAAAATAGAGACTGTAGAGTGGCAAAAGTAATATCTGCATCTTTTGCTTTTTCTTCACCATTGTAAAAACCTTGGCTAGCATCGGGGATAAATGTTTTAAATCTATCTGCTGCTTGGGTATTAATTTCGTTTTTATGGCTAGCGAATAAGATTCTAGGGCCTCTTGTACGTCTACCGTCATATTCATCTCGATACTTAACCACATCAAAAACACCGACAGATGTTTTACCTAGTCCTGTGGCGAGGTGAATTAACCCGTGCTTCTCGCCTCTCTGTCTTGCTTCCCACAATTCTGACCAAGCATCTAACTGATATTCTCTAACTTCAAAATCTTGTGCTTCGGTAGTAATATCTTCATCAACATCATCTAGCAGGCCTTCTTCTAGTAGGTGTTTTGCTGGTTGTAGACTGTCTTGAATATACGCAGCTACTTTTTTGCGACGTGCTTCGATTTCCAGACGATTAGTAATTTGCTCCATTCAGTACTATTATAACATAATCGGCTAAATACGGCAATCGCAACGTATTAACTGATCGTGAACCATGTACTAATGCACGATATCGATAGAAATAGGAAGCATTACCACTAAGTGGGTCTCGAACCCAAATAACAGAGGTGGAATAATTAATAGCTTATTCTGGAATACTTTCTGAAACACTTCTCATCTGTAAATAATTCGAAAATTTCGTGGCTGGGGAGAAAGGACGGATTCCAAACTTTTGATGAGCCCATAGACTGTGATATTGAGGAGATTCGTAGACTTTTAGATACTAATCCAGACGATTATCCGGATGTTACTTCTCCTGATACAGACGGAGAAGTATAATATCGCGAAACTATGGTTTAGAACCTTTTGATGTTCCGAAAGACTCTAGAGAACCCTAACGATAAATTTATTGTATCTTTACCAAGTGCTGCTCAATTGACTTACTGCAGAATCCCAGTTTGCTTGAGATTTAATTAAGCTACAGGTATTATTATCAGCTACCACTGGATAATAATTCGGCTCTGTAAAACATAGCGCGGCATATTGAACATTAATTATCGGTCGTTTGTTTATTAAACCTTGCAATTCTGCTAAACAGTTATCTTTAAAGGCTAAACATTGCGGACCAATTTTTGTATAAGCGGCAATTGCAGCAGGATCATTTATAGTTAATTTTAATTCCACTCCCAAAGATACTATTTCATTTAATCCTAAACTCTGTTGGTCGAACAAAAAATTGCCTACTGAATATTGGATTAACCTTCCCTTATAATTTTCACTGTTTTGGATAACATGAGGATGGGCGCCTATAACGACATCTGCACCATTATCTATCATAGACCGGTAGGCCTGAACTTTTTCCGGTTCAGCTGTTGGCCTATATTCAACTCCCATGTGTGGCATAGCAATAACCGGCATAACTTTTGCATACTGGCTCATAACTGCGAGTTCAGCTTCGGTTGGTTCTTGATCGACAACCAACATATATCCGCACATTGCAACCGGTATAATAACTTTTTTAACCGGGCTATTTCCGGTAGACAGCTCAGCATTCATGCCAACTACTTCACAGATATTATCTATATTAGAAACGTTATAATCTCCAAAATACTGAATTCCGGCTTTTTGTAAATTAACTCTAGTTTCATCAAGACCTGATTGACCATTATCTAGAGAATGATTATTTGCTAAGCTTAAAACATTGAACCATTTAGCAGCTTCACTTAAAAACTCAGGGCGGCAATTTAATCTTAAATCGTCTACTTGTATCTCATAAGGAACATCCTCGTATGTGACCGGACATTCCATATCGCCAACCCAGTTATCTATAGAGTCATGAAGCGGCTCAAAAAGTCCACTAAAAGGGAATGCGTATTTAAGTGGTGATTCTAGGGATTTGATTTGTATTTCTCTACCCCAAAATACTTCACCGACAAAGGTCATTGATGAGGTTAGGGATTCTTTAGGAATTATAACTGTTTTAGTAACATTATTTACTTTAACTACCTTATTTGCATTCTGATGTTTTACTTCAAAAAATACCAAAATAGCTGAAGCTATAACTATTAACAAACTAACACCAAAAAATAAGCTTATTGTTTTTTTGCTCATCCCAATTAAATTCTATATTAAAGAAAACCAGTTGACTAGATATATGAGCCGACGCTTATTATCTGAGATCTTATCTTGGTTTCTTAGAAATAATTCAGTAAAGCAGAATATCTATAATAGACTATTTTAGAAATTCTTCGAAGAGGATAAGCTGTTAAAAATTGGGTAATATTTAATATCAAGAATCTACTGGCCAAGACCAAGCATATGCTGGCTGGCCATCCTTAACGTGGTTCGGACTAATTTATCGGTTTACCCCATCACGTAACTCACTATATATCGCTTTTCGCTCTTTTGAGCTCATCGGTACGATCGCGCATTCGTAAAAGCTAGCCGTAATGTGTTACTGTGGAGTACCAAGGACTCAACACGAATAACAACACTACGGTGCCACGTTTTTAAAGAAGGTACATGGCTAACCTAAAATACCCAGAGTTAAACCAAATGACAGCGGGGAAACCCTATCCGGAGATAAGGTTCCCCCATGTCACCGAACAGATAACCAAATGGCTATCTGGTAAAACTGGGCTGTTCGAACTCGATTTGGGGTCTCTCGCTGTAAGCTGCTCCACAGCAAGACTTGCCGCCCATGACGATGGCTCTGGAGATCGATTCCCCAGAGGGAAGCATTTCCGACTGACCGTCGGTTGTGCCAATCACGTCACTTGGACGCGTAATAACCTGAAGTATTTTCATTTGAGCATCAGCTCCTTTAGCTATATCTTGGGTTAATGGGAACTAGCCGATAAGGCCTTCTGGTACTTCTGCAGCACATATCCTGAGATATCGAACTTGACATCAGAACATGTTTTTTTACCGACGAACCTTGCCTTGCGACACCCGCCCTTGCATATGGGAAGGATATTGCACTGGAGGCACTCTTGATCGTCGAACGGGTTGGCCGTCACAAACCTGGCGTATCTTGAGATGTTTCCCTGAGACAGGAAACCATCGCGGACATTGCCAACGGACTCCTGCTTGCTCATATTGTGCGTACACATGAACAAATCACCGTCCTGATCAATTAGGAAGGCGTTGTCAAAGTCGCACTCACAAAAGTTGTAGGTCCGGCCCTCGTCGAATGAATTAGCGCAGAAACCAAGGCTTTCCGCCAGGGCGTAGAGCGGCGCTAGGTTCGTGAAAGGAGAATTCCCCTTCAACTTACTTGAAAATTCCTGACCCGGGTTTCGACCATCAGCGTGGGAGTATACCCAGCGGAAAAGTACGACACACTTACTTTTTACTATCGTCGGGACCTTATCGAGTAAAGCCGGAATGGTTTCGTAGTTAGCGTCGGTTACATTCACGCGCAGAATTGACGCCACATCCGAACTGTTGGTTTCGCAGAACTTGGCCATATTCACTAAGATAGTGTTAAATGTGCCGGCATGCGAGCCCTTGACGAAGCGGTAGGTGTCATGAATAGCCTGGTCGCCGTCAAGTGTTACCTGGACACTCTTGATACCGAGCTCCGCCGCTTGTTCAGTGAAACGCTCGTCCAGCAACGTGCCGTTGGTCACAACACTGGCAGCGTACTCAAAACCAAACTGCTCTTTCAGATGCAGAATGTGTTTGGTTAACCGCCTAATCGTTCCTTTCGAGAGCAATGGCTCGCCGCCATACCAAGTCAGGTAGAAATACTTTGCGTCTGGCAACTGTTTCTCTAGCCAGGCTAGGTAAAGCAGCTCAATTTCCCGACTCATGAACTTTCCCGTCTTATTCTCGAAACAGTACGGGCAGTCAAGGTTGCAGGATAGGTTTGGTAGGATGGTGTGGCGGACGATCCCGGAAGAATACAGACTACGGTTCCACTCTAGCTGGAAGCAAGCCAGCTCGTTCATGCCGTCCTCTACCACAAACAGCTGATTGGCTAAGGACTCAAGTAGGCTGGTCTCGGCTTGGTTGGTTGGACGAAAAGCGTTATGCGTCAGGTTCTCAAACCAGCCGCACTCATCGGCTGTCAGCTCGGCAATGTTCTTATACATGGTGTTGTATAACACCTTACCGGCTGGGACGTCGACTGCAATGGTGTAATATGATAACTTCATGTCACAGACCTCCAAAAATCGAGTTATGTCAACGAACCATAATCACCTATGGATAGGTGTTATCTATTGGCTGTATAACATTAAATATTATTTAAGTCAATATGGTACAATAAACAATTGTAAAAATAAGCAATAATTTATGATAATATTTGATTCTAATAAACGAGCACTATTTGATCCACACAGTCTGGATTTAGCTAGCCACCCCAAAAAAGCGCTCCTGGTTTTTGACGATGAAGTTTGGGATGAATATGTAATTAAAAATCCAGACTTCGAAAAAATTCCTCTAAAAAACAATCAGGGCAAAGTTTTTAATACTTTACGCCTATATAAATATGAGTCTGAAAGTATAGTCTTAATGTATCCTAATACCGGCGGATCGGCTGCCGCTATCGATCTGGAATTATTGATAGCTAGCGGCATAGAAAAATTTGTGGCTTTCGGTACTGGCGGGGCGATGGCCAATAATATCGCCAAGAATACTGTAATAGTTCCGACGTCCGCTGTTAGAGAAGAAGGTGTAAGTTACCATTATTTGCCGCTAAGCGATGAGATAGCCCAGAAAAAGCATTCTATCAGTTTAATGAAACAAGTGTTTGCCCAGCATAAGGTGAGTTTTTTAATGGGAAAAGTCTGGACTACAGATGCAGTTTATAGAGAAACTGCCAAAAAATTAAAACTAATGACAGACAAAGGCTGCCTAGTGGTTGACATGGAGATGGCATCATTATTGGCGGTGGCTGAATTTAGGGGTGTTGATTTTGCCGGTTTTTTGATTACCGACGACAATATTGCCGGGAAAAGCCCTAAAGAGAACGAAAGAAACTTGGCTAAGCTTGTTAAATTGGCATTGGAAGTTTTAGTAAGAATATAGAACAATCAATTTGGCTGGGACTATGGTCGGATTTCAGAACTTTAAGTCTTACTATTGACCCTTCGTCGATGGCAAGAGTTAAGGCTCTGTTAGCTTAAGATGTGCTTTTACATGGCCGTACTGTTCAGTGTTAGAGCTGAACTCTTCAGGCATGCTACAATAAAAATGATATAAATCCACCTTGCAACAACCCTGTCAAAGCTCGTGGCATATAGGGAATGTGGTCTTCACCTAAGAGTAACTAGCAACGAAGGTCGATAGTGCTGGTTTTTACATAAAGTAAACAAAGGGTGATATATATGTCTGAAAAAACGGACAATAAGGCGGACATGGAGTGGTACGAACAGCACCGTAAGGAACACATGAAAAACTGGCGTGCGTGGGGTTCATGGTTCAGCTGGGGTTCACCAGTTGGGCTGGGCTTGTTCTTCATTTCCATTGCAGCTACGCTCTGGATTCTGAGCCAAGCCTTTGGCTGGAAGTAACACTTCCCGTAACTAAAACGGCACTGTCAATTTAAGCAGTGCTGTTTTTAATTAACAGAAGTAATTTGGCGTGGCTGGGACTATAGTCGGATTTTCGAAGTCAAGAAGTTACTGTGGTTGTATATTACCAAATTGGCTGGGACTATGGTCGGATTTCAGAACTTTGACTCTTAGTATTGACCATGCGTCAATTGCAAGAGTAAAGGCTCTATTGTCGTAGTTCAGAGATCCACTATAATAAAAAGTTAGTTATTAGATAAGGAGTAATTTCTATGACAACAATAACACCGTTTTTATGGTTCGAGGGTAAAGCCGAAGAAGCAATGACTTTCTACTTATCAGTATTCAATGATTCAAAGGTAGGAAAAATTAAACGCTTTGGTGACTATATGCCAGGTCCAAAAGGCGAGGTCATGACCGGTAGGTTAACCCTATGCGGCCAAGATTTTATGGTTCTAAACGGCGGCCCTAACGGTGATCATAAATTTAACGAAATGATATCGTTTTTTATAGCGGTTGATACGCAAGAAGAAGTCGACTACTATTGGAAAGCTCTGTCAGCTGATGGCGGTAAACCCGGCCCATGCGGCTGGCTAAAAGACAAATACGGTCTGTCGTGGCAGGTTGGACCCAAACTTTTGGAACAGCTCATGAACGATCCAGATACAGAAAAGGCCGACCGAGTAACTAAAGCGATGTTAAAAATGAGCAAGATCGACATTGTCAGTCTACAAGCAGCATACGATCACAGGTAGACTCATTGGTACTTATCTGGGCTATGGTTGAATTTTCTTCATAAAAAAATAAAGGTTCGAATTTTTGGCTTGGCTGGGGCTATGGTCGGATTTCAGAACTTTAAGTCTTACTATTGACCCTTCGTCGATGGCAAGAGTTAAGGCTCTGTTAGCATAGAGATGCTAGGCCGTTTAGGTGTGATCTTTTTTAAGCATGGTCTTTAAATAATGACTGAACCGAAACAACAATGACAAGAATGCTCAAGATACCGGTTAGCCATTGACCTACGCTAGTAGTTTCGCCTGGTTTGAAAACATCATGAAAGAATATTAAATCTACAAACAAGAAACCTAGAATTAGAACTATATAAACTAACTTTTTCATACCCTAATTTTAACAGACATAGACAAGCCATAGGCCACTACTATGCGTCTCTCTTGACCACTAACCAATAAGTGACACCAATAGGTATTATGCTGAGTGCTAAATAAAGCCCAGTTTCAATTCTCTGAAAATCCCAATATCTGTATGAAGGTTGGTATCGGATGTTCATTTGGTATCCGAGCGTCTGTAGACAGTTAAGGCTAACGGCAGGGCCACCGTTTCTACTGTCAATCGCCTCTGGAACACCGTTTTTATTAGGTATAGCAGACACGCTATGCCCATTTCCGCCTCCACCAAAACCTGCAGGTGTGGCAACAACACACTGCTCAGGTGGATTCGCCCAGTTAAGTGGTTGGTTATTTTTGTTTACAACCGTCTGGTTTACTATCAATGTTGCGCTGTTGGTGACAGGGATATTGGCTGAACTAGGACCAACACTATTCAATAATGACACATTGTAGGTTTGTGGTGTCTCATAGTGTGGTCTTACAAAGTTCGGTACAATTACTATAACAACAGCGATCAAAAGCACTAAGGTTACGCCTAGAGCTAACATTGTGCGCTTAAACCATGCACCAAACATAACGCCTAGTGAGACTGCAAAGATTGCATACGCTATCGGAACAATACCTTGGCTATTAAATTGAAGCAAAAAGAATCTGTTGAGACTCAGTGCATTGCCCGACTTAGACCACCATGTATCTAGTGCAGCAAAAGCACCAACCACTATAGCAGCACCGACTAATACCCAAACCAATTTAACTGTTAGCCACCTACGTCTGGACATACTTTGAGTCCAAACTAACTTGTTTGTACCTTCTACATACTCTTTAGTTAATAGTGGTACACCCCAAAATAAGCCCAATAATATTGGTACAAACATTATTGCAACTGGTACTAGATGGATTAACAAACTATCAATACTTGACTGAAATAATTCTCCGTTTAACTGACCACAGGTATCGGTATTACCACAGGTAGACAAGGCATGTTGATAGGTGTGCCAGAAACTTAGTCCTGTTGGTATCATGAAAGCTGCAAATAGAACTAAGAAGATACCCGCAACCATAAATTGTTTACGGTGTTGTCGCCATGCTAGCCAATTCATCGTGCGTCTCCTTTCGCTGTCAGAGTGTCTGTGACGTTTCTCTTTTGTCCCATATATGCCAGCACTATTTCTTCAATATCTACATCTCGTACATGCCAATGCGGGTCATGATACTTGGTATCGTTTAAGCGGACTAATAGGGAGGTTTCTCTTGCAGTATGTGATTGCTGGATAATTGTATATTTATCACTTTCAACTGCTTCTTTTCGTACTCCAACCAATAGCTTATGAGATTTAAGAGCGGTTTCAATATCTTCACAGAGTTGCGTCTCTCCTGAAGCAAGAATAACAATATGGTCACAAACTCGCTCTAAGTCAGCCAGTAAGTGGGACGACATGACAACTGTCAGTTCACCATCAGCGTCAGTGACTGCTTGAGCTAAAGATTTTAAGAAGTCTATACGAGCGAGAGGGTCAAGAGCTGCAACTGGTTCATCTAGTAGTAGTAATTTCGGTTTCTTAGCTAATGCAAGTCCTAGAGCTACTTGCGCACGTTGTCCACCAGATAACTTGCCAACGGGTCGGTCAAGTGGAATGGATAGTTCGCTAAGACGTTTTGTAGCTAATTCGCTGTCCCAGTTGTTATTAAGGTGTTGACCCATAGCAATATGTTCTTTTGCACTAAGCCGAGCATACATTACAGGTAGGATCGGGCGAGCTGTGATAAATTCTGAAGCCTTTGATAAATATAGAGAAGCAATTGATCCTTATCTATTTGCAGAAGATTATGCGACCGTCTTGAGTAATATTGCTGGATTATATTCGG
>DATKGQ010000027.1:0-22355 GCA_035510715.1 Saccharimonadales bacterium (SeqCode)
GCCACCGGTTCCTGGTCAGGCAGTAAATCGACATCCGGAACTGCTTCAACCGGAGCTTTAAGTACTACCAGTACCTATGCCCTAACTTGCACCGGTCTCGGCGGTACGAGTAGTGCGTCTACAACCGTAACAGTGACAGCAGGGGTGCCAGTGGTGCCTGTTTCAACTAACCCCAGTGGCGTATCAATGCCGGCAGCTAATGCTTACCCTGGCTATACGCAGGTACTAGCTGATGATTTCACGGGCACGTCACTTAATCAGACAACGTGGAACGGATTCTATACAGACTTGTCACAGAACTGGCTCACGACGCACGGCACTGTCGCCAACAACGAGATCACAATGTCAGAGTATAAAGACAGCGCGAACAATGGCGTCTACACCGGTACAGGCCTGTCGACACGCACTGGCTGGACATCTGGCATGTCATTCGTGCGCGCTCGAACCGATGGCGCTGCCGGCGTCACCATGTGCATCGGCATGATTGGGCTGAACACTTGGCCTCCCGAGATTGACTTCTACGAGGACTGGCCGTCAACCAATACGAGGCAACTGTTCACGGACAGCATCGTTTGGGGTGCGCCTGCAACATGGGAATCGACCGTGATCCGAAAGGTAAACACCTCAGTTGATGCGACGCAGTGGCACACCTACGGTGTCGAATGGAACCCGACCACCATCACTCTCCTCGTTGACGGCGTAGCATGGGCAACGGTCCCGAACCCCTCCCCGACAGGTGCTAACAGTTTCAGTCAGCCGATGAAGCTGTTCATGCAGATCGAGACGGGAGATGTCGGTGCGGAACCGACCTCGATCACGCCTGCAGTCGTTAATATGAACGTTGACTGGGCTACTGTCTACACACCCAACTAGATGACTTGTCTCAAACAGTATTTAGTGTACGTGCTACTGAATATGTAGTTTGTTGTTAGATAACACTTGATTATCTTAGTCCTTCAGTTCGGCTGGACTAAGGAACGATTCTCGAACCGCAATGTTTGACTGACCAGGTTGGCCTAGAACCTGTTTGGTTATTAGCTGAGTAAATATTTTTTATCGAATGTTTAAAATGGCTGAAATGGCTGTTTGGTTACGGAATTATAGCTGACTGGCACAGTTAAAGTTTGTCCAGTTGGAGGGTAGGCGTTTGTTAATTTATCGAAATAACCTGTCGCCTCTGAGTTGTTGGCCTCAGTAAGGTATAAAAGAGGGCCGATCTCTGCATATATCATGCAGGTATTGTTGAGCTGGCTGGGAGTTAAGTAGGTTGGTACGAATGTTACGTTCCCAATACTTACTGGTTTACCAGAATCATTTTTAGTACCATAGCCAATTTTGTCAAAGTAATTCATGCAGGTGGTTAGTTGAAGACTGCCAGTCAAGTAGTTTAGATTTCCATTGTCCCAATCATATTTAACAACACACAAGGTAACTATAAGGGTAATATTTATCAGAATTGATAAATAAATACCAAATTTTATAAGTTCTTTCTTAGCTAGAAACTGGTTGGTCTTTTTAACTGCTTTGGCTTTTGGCATTTTAATTTTCCTAATTTTATTCTATATCTTATAAAACTGAGTATACATCGAAGTTCCTGATAATCAATATGCCCATGCTTTGGCTATCAAGCTTGAATCATATTGGCCATGTAAAATAATTGGTAGTGCTTGCAAATATATGTCAGTAAACTGATAATTAACCTAACAATTTAAGCGGGAGCAGGGAATGAAACAGGAATCTTTAGCAGGACTGGTCGGAGACCAATTATCACATTTTGATAAACTTGATGACGAGGCTGATGATAGAGTAACTAAATATCCGACAAATTATGATGAATACCTTGAGTTACCCCTAGAAAGCAGGTTGACATTGGCGATGGGTATGATTAGGGACGAAAAGCCCTTTAATAAAGTGGACGGGCATTCCGGAGAGCGTTTATTTTGTTTTCCCATAATGGATGATGATGAGCAAACAGCAACGGGTGTCCAGATTATGGCGCAAGTGGCCTATGATTCTGGTGGCTTCCGCACCCTGCCGGGACTAGCAATATTCATTGAGACTAGCCGTGGCGAACACACTGAATCAGCCAGATTAGCAATCTTGGAACAGTGTAACAGCTTTGGAGATAATCATGTAATTGTAGACAGAAAATATCATGTTAGAAGCTCCATACATTATAATAAAGTCTTGACTGACCCGAAAGGGAAACTGTTTAAAAACGTAGTTTACATAGTTGATAAGGGTGTTGCGGAACTTTATAAGACAATACTCGGCCCCCGAACCGACCGTGTCAAAGGACTAGGCAAGCTAGCAATCCTAGAAGTTGAATCCTAAATCTTTTGTTTTTGATAAAATCTTGTTATGGGAAAAACCAAAAGGTCAAAGCCTATTACTCTAAGGCGGTAAAAAAGAATGGAGTTACCTCTTAGAAATAGGATAAACTACGATGCAATAGTTACATGAAAAATAAAGCGTTCCGTTATATCTTCCTAAGCCAGTGTGTTTTAGTCGTTGGCCTGGCGATCTGTTATTTAATATATCCCCATAATGTGAATATTAGCTATCTGGGCAATCTCAGAGAAACTATCATTCCTTATGCGCTGGGTTTTATCGGCAGCAGCTACCTTTTGTGGAAAGCCTGTGTGCAATTTGATAGTCAAAAGAACTTGCAAAGAGCACTGAGATTTTTAGTTATATTTCTTCTAGCGATCCTTTGCACACCTTTTACCGTGGATATCGGTTTTCATATTGCCCATGACCTGGTCGCTTCAACATATTTCATGACGGCGTTCGTAATAAGTTGTTTAATACTAAAAATCTATAAAGTAAGTGTTTTAAACGTTATTTTATTATTAATTGAGTTCTTCAGCCTGATTACTTTAATTATCGTGTCAAGAAATCCTCATTTATACCATTACCAGCTTTTCTATGAACTGTTGAACTTAATATCTTCCGGAATATTGCTTGATTATAATGTTCTTTCCAAGGGTCTATCTAAGAGTTAGAGAATACCACCTTAAAAGATGACTATTCCTTTAAGTCAAGTACGTTGATTATTGAGTCTAACCATAGATTAGGGTTGGAATTAACCATTCTGTTATCATTAACTTATGAAATATCCATCTACGCCAGTCAAGAAGCATGTCGAAACAATCCACGGACATCGAATCATTGATAATTATCGGTGGTTAGAAAGAAATACTTCATCAAACGTTAAAAAATGGATAGATGCTCAAAATAAATTAGTAGACCAGGTCGTACCCAGGAAATTGCAAGTAAATTTCGAGAAAGAACTGAAACAAAATTATAATTTCCTCAGCATGGGAACGCCCCATTATTGCAATGGTCAATATTTCGGGATGGAACGCAGACCAGGCCAGGAACGAGGGGTGCTATATGTATGGAGCGGCTTAAACGGTAAAAGAAGAATCCTGATCAACCCCAATAAACTTAGCCAACAAACCAAACATATTGTAAGTCTTGACTACTGGGTAATCTCACCCAAGGGTAATTATGTGGCTTACGGAGTTTCTGAAGACGGCAAAGAACTGGCAGTATTAAAAGTCATGGAGGTTAAAACTGGTCAGATTATCGAGATAATTGCCAAAAACGCTTCTTGGGCATCAATCACTTGGATGCCGGATGAAACAGGTTTTTACTATACGAAACACCCGGACAGGGGTTCGGTGGCGGCGAACGAATTAAGGTACTACCAAAAAGCCTACTACCATAAATTAGGTACAAAACCAAGCTCAGACAAAGAGATCTTCGGTGGCGGGCGCCCCAAGGAAGAAGGTTATGGACTGGAGTTGTCGAATGACGGTAGATGGCTGGCAATTTCCGCTACCCAGGATTGGGAGCGTAATGATCTATATATGTATGATTCAAAATCCGGCAAGCTAACCAATCTAATAGTAGGCTATCAAGCACAATTTGAAATTACCTTTACTAATGAGCGGGTATTGCTATATACAAATTACAAAGCCCCGAATTACCGGGTTTTAAGCGCCAGTCTTGATAACTTTATTCTCCCGCCTGACAAATGGGGAAAATTTATTCCGGAAAGAAAGAATAAGTTAAGCGGCTATGCCATAACCAAAGACCAGCTTTTAGCTATCTATCTAATAAATGCTACTGCTCAGGGTATCCGGTTTGATCTCAACGGTAAAGAAACTGGCAAACTAACGCTGCCCAAACATGCTTCTCTTTCATATATTTGCGCCAGGAGAGAAGAGACAGAATTTTTCTATGACTACCAATCATTCACTACGCCAGGAATAATAAATCATTATAACCCGGCCACCAGGATAATAAGCGTATATTACAGGAATAGATCTACAATCAACGAATCTGATTATCTGATAAAGCAGGAATGGTTTAAGTCTAAAGACGGTACCCAGGTACCAATGTTTATTGTTCACCATAAAGGCCTGAGGTTAAATGGTAAAAATCCTACAATCCTGTATGGTTACGGCGGTTTTGAAATGTCAAATTTACCATTTTTTCTTAGGCACTTAACTCCATGGCTGAGTAGGGGTGGGGTATACGCTATTGCCAACATCCGGGGTGGCGGTGAGTTCGGTAAAACCTGGCATACCGGTGGCATTAAAAAATATAAGCAAAAAAGTTATGATGACTTTATCGCTGCTGCGCAGTACTTAATTACTAAAAAATACACTAATAATAAAAAATTAGGAATTCTAGGAGCAAGTAACGGTGGACTGCTGGTTAGCGCGGTGGCGGTCCAAACACCGGAGCTTTTCAAAGCTGTTGTATCGCAAGTTCCGTTAACAGACATGGTACGCTTTCCTAAATTTTTAATTGCCAGCCGCTGGAAATCAGAATACGGCGATCCGGATAATCCTGAAGATCTTAAATACATCTTAAAATACAGTCCGTACCACAATGTGAAGAATAGTAAAAACTACCCCGCTTTTCTATTTATTACCGCAGAGAATGATACTAGAGTTCATCCGATGCATGCTTATAAGATGGCTGCATTGCTCCAGAGTAAAGAAAATAAAGAGCCGGTATTAGTTTATACAGAAAATTCAACTGGTCATCAGGGCTCGTTAACGATGAGCCGTTTCTATAAAGATCAGGCTAAAATACTGACTTTTTTTGTAGAACAACTGGGTTTAAATAAGTAGCCTTAACTAAGTTCTGTTTTTTACCGGTATTATTTGGGCGACTCCAGTATTAAATTTGAGCAGATTAATTAACTTTTAGCAATCTTTTTAGCAAAGAAAATTCTTTGTAGGGTTGATTGAATTTACCTGAACCCATGTGTCCTTGACCCGTAGCCACAACTAGTGCGGCATTAAGTTTAATCGCTATCGGCAGGGCTTGTTTGTCGTTACAACCCCATGGGTCGTTGTCTGAGTTGATAAGTATGATTTCTTTGGCGGCTTTCTTTATGTTATCCCAGTCGTAGTCTTTTTCAAGCATCAGGTCTGAATAGCCATTGTCATTTAGCGATTGGTAAAAACCAGAAACCAATATGACTTGTTTCGGTTCAATTTTTACCCATTGCAGGAAACTGAGAATAACCGGGCAGGCCGATGAATGACCGATAATGATAGTCTCTTCATCTTTATAAGGCATATTGTCTTCAATATAGTTCCTGGTTTCTTCAAGATTTGGTTTCTCGGTGTGGGGAAGCAGCGGCCACCAGACTTGATGTCCCTTTGATTCTAAGAATGATTTTGTATCGCCAAACCAGAAATAATCTTTATCACTGCCGCCCGTACCGTGTAATAGCCAAGCTGTTTTCATAAATATATCATAGCATTTGACAATATTTATGCCCGGATTGGTCTTCCTGTGTAAAGGTGATGGCTGAATTTGTAGCAATCTTTGGTTTGTTTTACTTTTTAGGTTTGGGATTCCATCGCTCGTACAGCAAGTAAATAACTACCCATCCCAGAGGACCACAAAAGAATAAAATAACAAATAATATCCACTGCAGAGCTCTCTGGGTTTTTATATTCATATCTCGATTATATATGAAAAGAGCGTTCTGTCTTGATTTAGAATAGCATTGCTCTATTGCTGCCTAAATTTTCTTGCCGCCGATAAGTTGACTATAATACGCAATAATGTTATTATATTTTTATGACTTCAACAGAAGCAACAGAATCTAGAGAGACCCATAGTCTTGAGTGGCGCCATAAGTTAACTCCTTCCGCCAATGCATTGCTAGGGGCGATTACTACAGTTGCTTACAGTGAACTGGCAATCCCCAATCTTCATGTTAATAGTTATAAATCTGTTTTTTCTAGCGACGAAAGGATCCATGCCCGTCGGATATTCTTAAAAACCAGGTACCACATCGGGGAACTATTGTTATGGCTACACCCAGAAGAAGAATGGGATTCTATCAATGCTGCTGGCGACGAGAGAAGCATCGCGGATATATCTTTACTTGAGTATAAAAAACAAGGCGGCAACATGAAGCTACGAGCTGCGCAGATGCCGCCTAAGGAATACCGGAAAACTAGGCTTTTTGGTGAGGTTATTGTCCTAGGAAACGGACTGGTTGTGGGGGGTTCAAATTATCCTAAATTTTATGCCAACCGAAATTTGCCCCAAGACGAGGTCTCTAGTATTGCAAGCATGTTTAATGCTTTGGGATTATTGCCCTGCGATGCTGGTGGGTTTGCCGATCTTGGTCCAAGATCCGTAGAAAACCTGAGTAATTTTTTAGTCAACGATATTGGCTCGAGAATTCAACCAGGCAACAGCACACAACAAACCGTTGACATAGTATTTTAAAAGATCAACGCGACTTCTAGATAGTCGATCATTGGTTGGCTGACCTTGGTTAATAAAAGCCCGGACTTTATTTATTAAGCGTATCTTTCAGCCATTTTATTACTCCAGGTGTAGTCTTTATGACGGGCACAGCAGTTAGTACATATTCATCATAGCTATGAATTTTAGTAACGATCTTCTCAATTTCATCAAACTTTTCTTCCAAACTTTCCATTGTAAGCAGGACTTCATCATCATCATTGATTTTTCCGTCCCACCAATAAGAAGAGCTGACAAGCGAACGGCGCGCACACGCTATCAGTTTTGCTTCTAGCAACGCCTGGCTGATGGTTCTCGTTTCGTTATCATTCGCGCATGTTAGATAAAGTATTATCATGGCCTCAGCATATCAAGAAGAGACCCTCAAGCCTCCTTATAAATAGTTTTTTAGTTGCTCAATATACTTAACCTTTTTAAAGATGTATCATCAAAAGATATGATTAAGTCAAAAACAGACAGTAATTGGTTTCATAAATACTCTTTTGAGTTACAGACGACTGATCCGGATGTGCCGCTCAATGATTTAAAACCGCTAGCAGCAATGATCGGTTCGGCTAGAATTGTGGGCATGGGAGAAGCCACCCATGGCAGCAAAGAGTTTACACTAATCCGCTATCGAATACTGAAATTCTTGGTTGAAGAAATGGGGTTCAAGGGTCTTATTCTTGAGACACCTCAGCTGCCGGCGAAGGCGATCGATAAATACATAAAAACAGGTAAGGGTAATGCCAAAAAACTACTCAGCGATCTTGGATACTGGGTCCATGATACCCAAGAAGTACTCAATGTGATCGAGTGGATGAAAGAGTACAATCAGCTGCATCCATCAAACCAGCTATCATTTTACGGTTGTGATATTCCGGCAGATGATAAACGGCGCGATCAAGGATTCAGTGCCCGGGATAAAGCCATGGCCGATAACTGTTTAAAATTCTTAAAAACACCTGGCGGGGGGGTAAAACTTGCCTTGTGGTCACACAATTACCATATTTATCATTCATGTGATCTTGATAACCAAGGAAACTTTTTGAAGGATAAGTTAGGCAAAAATTATTTTGCGCTCATATCCCTATTTAACGAAGGAAAATTTAATGCTTTCTTGTGGGACCGGAAGACTGAGCGTACCAAGGGTTTTAAGACTTTTAACTTTCAGGCAGCCGGTGCAGGCACCTACGAACAGGTATTTGCTGAGACAAAATGGCCGCTGGCTATCTTTGATATTCAGAAAGCGGCGGAGCAGGCAATAACTAAAAAAGAACTGCTTAAAAAATATACAGTGCGAGAGGTGGGTTCAGTATTTACGCCTGATGAGCCAGAGACATTTCAGGTCCAATACTGCTTATTTAAAGAGTGTGAGGCCATTATTTGGGTTAATACGGTAACTGCTTCAACGTCATTATGGCGATCCAACAAGTAGCTTTTATTAAAGACACGATTTATTTAATTGGATATAGTACATATTAATGAAAGAACTTACCCGAATTATTAAATTCACCGGGTCATTATGGCGGTATTACGTTGTAATCTCATTTTTTACGATTCTGCTGGCCGGCATGAACCAGTTGCAGCCGCTTTTTGTAAAAGGGGCAATTGATCAAATAACTAAAGCCATCGGCCATGGGCATGCCGATGTTAAACTGGTGGCGATTTTCGCCATACTGATTTTTATTACAGACGTAGCCCAGACTTTCTTCAGCAATATCGGCGGCTACTTTGGGGATATGATGTCCACCAAATTGCAGCGGCTTTTTAGCCTGCGCTACTACGAGCATTTACTACGCTTGCCGCAACACTATTTTGATACCGAACTTACCGGAAAAATTGTTAACCGGATGAACCGAGGTATCAGCCAAATCGGTGACTTCATGCAGATGCTCAGCAATAACTTTTTGCAGTTTGTTTTTAGCACCATATTTTCGCTTGTCATTGTCGCCTTTTATTCCTGGCCGGTGGCCTTGATGCTGTTTGCCCTGTTCCCGATTTTTATTTTATTTACCACTAAATCAAGCAAAAGATGGCAGAAGTACCAAAAGACAATCAACAACGAACAAGATATTGCCAGCGGCCGGTTTAACGAGACAATTAGCCAGGTCAGAGTGGTTAAAAGCTTTATTCAAGAAGTACGGGAGTTAAGTTTTTTCCGCAAACGATTTAATAAAATCGTTAAGACTACCAGCCCGCAGAGTAAATTCTGGCATCGGCAAGATGTCTACCGCCGGCTGGTTCTTAATATTATATTTTTAGGCGTATTCGTATATATTTTTGTGGAAACGGCTAATGGTCACTTCTCCATCGGTACCATGGTTTTGCTGATCCAGTATGCGATGTTGATTCGGATACCGATCTTTACCATCAGTTTCTTAGTAGACCAGACTCAGCGGGCAGTTGCCAATACCCGGGACTATTTTGAGGTTATGGATATAAAACCACAGATTAACGACCAGCTTAATGCTAAAACGCTTATAATTAGCCGGGCCTTAATCCGGTTTGAAAATGTTAGTTTTGCTTATGACCACGTACCGGTACTATCAGACTTAAGTTTCAATATTGAACCTGATACCAAAATTGCCTTGGTCGGAGAAAGCGGTGAGGGCAAAACCACCATAACTAGCCTGCTACTTCGTTTATATGAACCGCTTAAAGGTAAAATCCTGATCGACGAACAGGATATTACTCAAGTTACCCAGGCCAGTCTGCGGAGCGCAATCGGTGTCGTCTTTCAAGATCCGGCATTATTTAGCGGCACGATTCGTGAAAATATTACCTATGCCAACTCTGTCGCCAGCGAAGAACAGATTATTGAAGCCGCCCGGGCTGCTAACGCCGAGGAGTTCATTAGCAAATTAGACAGAGGTTATGATACGGAAATTGGCGAACGCGGATTAAAGCTAAGTGGCGGCCAGAAACAACGCATCGCCATCGCCCGGGCATTTCTGAAAAATGCACCGATATTAATCCTGGATGAAGCTACCAGCAGTTTAGACAGTAAAAGTGAGCGCATGGTCCATATTGGTCTATCACGGTTGATGCAGGGGCGCACTACACTGATAATCGCCCATAGGCTGTCAACAATTCAGAACGTTGATCAAATAATTACTCTGCAGGGTGGTACCATAAATGAAATCGGGTCGCCAGAAGAGCTTGCCATTAGCGGCGGAATATATTCTCAATTATTACGCCTGCAGCATGGCCATAGTGATAAAAACCAAAAGAAGCTAAAAGAATATGAGTTATCTGGATAACAAAAACATTGGATTGGTTAGGGAATAAGTATCCGTTTCTATCGTTAAAAAGTCCTTATTAAAATAATTAACAATGTTCGTCTTATCCGTCCTAGCCGTATAACCTACGCTCAAAAACCGCTTTTTATTCCATGGGTATGGTTTGGTGCTAAAAAAAGTAATGTTTTAAACTAACATGTTTCTTGGAATATTTACGAGAAAAGTCGAACCTTTGTTAATTTTAGAAGAGACCTCAATGCTGCCGCCATGCAGGAAGAGGACTTTTTGCGCCCAATATAGTCCCAGGCCGGTACCCTTGACAACATTGGACATAGCATTATCTATCCTGATAAATTTTTTAAATAAATTGTGGACATCAGCTTGACAGATACCCACGCCGTTATCTTTTATAGAGACACTTGTTAAGACGTCATTCTGATTAATATCGATTGTTATTTGTGCGCCTTGCTGTGAGTATTTACTAGCATTATCTAAAATGTTTTCCAATACCATCAGAATCAGATTTTCATCACTATATACCACCACTTTTTTAGCTGGTTTGTTAAACACTATGCTTTGGCCGCGGCCCTTAAATAGGATGGCTAGTTCCTTTATAACCAAATTGATTTGTTTAACCATATCATAACTGGATTTATGTAGAATAAGTTTGCCGGAGTCAACTTTAGCTATTCTAAGTAAATCCTCAATAATTTCTAATTGCCGCTCATTATTAGTATAAGCAACACCGAGCATTTGTTTTTGTCCTTTCGACATTTTTCCGGCATAGCCGAGACGCAACATATCAATATATTGTTTAACGGCCGTGGCGGGGGTACGTAGCTGGTGCGAAGCCAGCGATATAAATTCATCTTTGGCCTCATTCAACTGCTGTAACTGGTCACGCTGTTTAATTAAATTGGCGGTCATCCTATGGGAATTTAATTGCAGTATTTTTGCTGACGAAATGTCTTCCATGGCTAGTAATATCAGCTGTTTGCTATCAACCCGCTTGGCATTTAATAACATTGTTTTGCGCCCCAGACTCGGAAAATTGAGAGTTAACTCGTAGTTAGTTAAAACTCCATTTTTTATCGGCAGAATATGTTCTAGTAAGTTCCGAAGTTCTGGAACATCCCATTGTCCATCGCCGAGCTCAAATAGATGTTTACCCCTGGTATCTTTCTTGCGGACTTTAAATTTAGAATAGAATGCCTTGTTGGCTGTTATCACGTATAAATATTTGTTTAAAATAATAAAAGGCTCTCTAACAGTTTCGGTAATATCGCGGTAATAGAGCAGATCTTTTTTAAGCTCAAAAATCTGAACGTCCTGATGGATAATTTCCTGGGAATCATTCGTCTTATGAGGGTCACTCATGGCATAAACTCCTTGATGGCTTGGTTTTACACCGCAATGTGCGATTAAGCTTAGTAGTTATTTATCCCCAAGTACACACATGCTTGAATGTTATTATAACCTGAGTCTCAAAACCCCCACTAAATAACGAAAACACGCTACACTTTCTTCTGTTCACTTTCAAACAAACAAGGAGAAAATATATGCGTGTTTTACGTTCACATCATATAACAAACTTGGTAGCCGTGGTAGATAGCTTTCTGCCTCGTGAGTTGCCAAATCCTCGGGGTGGCCGACCGGTCATGCTGCATACCAATGAGACTATTGCATTACTGGTATTCTCCGGGTTCGTTGCACCGCAACGCACCATGAAAGGCATCTACACCTGGGCGCAGACGTACTACTACCGCCGGTTCCATCTACCCAGTTACAAGTCATTTGTCCGGAAATGCCACCAGGCATTGCCTGGTATGTGTTTCATCCTTGACCAACTACTAGTCAAAGGTGCGCCACTCCGCTTCATGGACAGTACCATGCTGCACGTCTGTAAGCTGGTGCGAGCTGACCGGCACAAGGTTGCCAGGAGCATTGCAGGCTTTGGGAAGAACTGGCAAGGTTGGCACTACGGGTTTAAGTTACATGCTGCCTGCAATCCAAAAGGACAGCTAGCCGCTGTCTACTTCACGCCAGCCAACGAGCATGACGGCCAACAGATACCACATCTCGTCAATGACGCTACGATCATTGCTGTCGGAGATGGCACCTACAATGCCAGCGTTATGCGAAGAAAGATGTGGCGTGAGCACCGAGCTCACATTCTGGCACCCCCTCACCCCAAGCAGAACAAGAAGATCCTCCAACAGTGGCAACTATTCCTGCTCCACAAACGAGCCAAGATTGAGTGCACCTTTGACTACCTAAAAGAACACTTACTCCTCGAGACTTCGTTCCCGAGGAGCGTAAACGGCTACGCCGTTCACTACATCCGAACCTTATTGGCTTACCAGCTTATGTGGGGGTTTTGAGACTCAGGTATTATAGTCTTGGATGCAAGTATTGTCAGTGAGAAAACAGGATAGCATAAGTTAGGTTTTTATTACTTGATGTCCTGTGAGTATTCATTGCTATTTTGATTGGCTATGTTTAACTTTATGATCATGCTATCTTCGCCGACCATTTATAGACTTTTTAAAGACCCAGCTTTTTTAGGGTTTCTTTGTAGTTATTTGAATATTTCTTGGCGTAAATTTTCCATTCCTTATCAAACTCATTTACCAAAACCCTAAATGGTTTATTTTTGTTGCTGGCTTGCGCGAAAAAGTACGTAGCTTCAATCAAAGTACCCTCAGATATCCCAAATATCCAAAATTCATCGCACACTCCGATAAGGCTACAGCAGACTTCCATAGTTTTCGCCCGGCCGAGCTTACCGCCCTCAAAATATTTATAGGGTAGCGCATTAAACGGGTGTAACGGCCCCTTATTTTGGTCCGCGACATATTCCATAATTTTATGCTTCAGGTTGCCAAGACGCGCCGGACTGGCGCAGTAAACTAGATCATTGTATGCCACATCATCAGTATAACAATCTATCTCATGGACAGTTCATATAAAATAATTTTTAGCTGGCAATCCTCTGCAATTTTTAATCTATTATTTAACTAGTGATAAATCTTGCCTGATAAGAATTGGCTCGATACCAAGTATTTCATCCCGTAGCATTCCATCGGGTATATCATTATAAAGAAATATCTTCTTGCCCAACTCAAAGGCTTTAAACATTTCAAGAAAAGTTGCACCGCCAATATAATTTAGCTGTCCATTCTTTTCGTGATTAACAAAATAGCATCATTATTTTTTACCTTTTGTTCTTGCAGATGTAGCATCTCGGCTTTCCAGGTACTGTGTTTTTTGGCGCCTGCCGCCCTCATTTCATCTTCGCGCCCGGGATTGTCAAAACTATTAGGCAAGGTAACAATATTCCCGGCAGATTCTAACTGGCTCTTTATATTAGTAACCTTGTCATAAAATGCCTTGCTGCAGCATATGAAGATTTTCATTAGTCTATATTATCAAAAATATAATTGCAGTTTAACCATAATCTGCAAGTACATTAGTTACAATTAAAAAGATCCCAATTCTTCAACAGCAATGACTTGGAAAAGCAGCTATGGTCTTTGCTTTTTAAATCTATTAATATCTTGTTGGGCGCGTTTCTCTGTATTGTCCGTTTCTTTGGCTTGTAGTTCTAGGCTAGTAGCTTCGGTTTCTAGCTGGTCTGCCACTTTCTCAAGACCAACTACAGATTTTTGCATATCGGAAACTTGCTCACGACGTTGCTTAGCTTGTAATCGTGCCTTTTGCGCCATACCCCTGATTTGATCGCCTGCCGCCATACCATTTCCCCTTCCTATATATTCAGTATATCACTTGGCCGGCTGCATGCGGCGAAGTTCAAACTGATCTGGGTTTTTATAAAACTGCTTGAAGAATAATGTCAGCAACTTTCTGAGGCTTTAAATGTTGACTATCTATAATCAAAGCATCGGGGCGGTCTTTATAAAATGCCGCAACTCTATCATATCGATCTAGTACCTTTTGGGGCCCAAAGAATATTGTTAACTGAAACAAAAATCAAGAGGCTAGTATAAAATAATAGGCATGATAGGCATAGACTTGGTGTTTATTCCGGAATTCCAAAAACAACTTGACTTAGGCGGTAGGGCATTTATACAAAATGCCTTCAGCGTATCAGAGCTCAAGAATCAAAAGACTGAGCATTTAGCTGGATTATGGGCGGCCAAAGAGGCAGTTATAAAAGCGGCTGATTCGGTTCCTAAAAAAATGGCCGATATTGTAATTACCAGCGACGCTTCGCAAAAACCATTCGCCTTGGTAGGATCGCAAAAATTCGCTATATCAATTTCTCACCATGGTGAATACGCGGTTGCAGTCGCCTATAGGACAGAACAATGATTTACCAAGATTTTGGTGATTATGTTGCAGGCTATAGTGATTACAAAGATAATCTGGCACTTACCGCCAGACCATCTCTAAAGATTCTGCGGCTTAACTATGGGGAGCTACAAGCCGAAGCTTACCGGGCGGCACACTACTTGTTGGCGCAAGGAATCACTTCGGGGGATAGAATTATGGTGATAGCCAACAACTCACCATCGTGGGTAGAACTCTTTCTTGGTACTCAGCTCATTGGCGCAACCCTGGTCCCGGTAGATGCCGGGAGCACGCTTAAAACAGCCCTCAATTTTATTCAAAAAACTAAACCGAAGATCATTTTTAGAAATAACTATCTTCATGCCGAGTTGGATAATAGCCATAAAACTCTTATCTTAGACACTTTCGGTAAATCTATTTCCGGCTACCCCGAAAATAAACCGGCTATCCAACTGGATGGGGAAGCCGAGGCGTTAATTGTGTTTACATCAGGCACAACGGCAGATCCGAAAGGGGTTGTTTTAAGTCAAAGAAATATTTTATCTAACATAACCGGGATACATCAAAGGATTAATATCGGCAGTGACTGGCGCCTTCTGTCTGTGCTGCCACTGTCACACATGTATGAACTCAACGGATCCTTAGCTGTTTTATCGCGCGGGGCAAGTATCTTCTATATGCCGCGCGTAACCCCGCAAGCTATTGCCAAGGCCCTGCAGGATTATCAAATCACCACTATTCTGGCTATCCCCCAACTGCTGATACTACTGCTTGAACGCATCTGGCAAGCCGCTGCCGAAGAGGGCAAGAGCCGGATATTATCGATGGCTTTTAAATTGGCCGGTGCGCTGCCATTCCCACTAAGAAGGCTTCTGTTTAGTAGCGTTCACTCCAGGCTTGGCGGTCATTTAAATCTTGTTGTGACTGGCGGGGCACCTATACCGCTTAAAGTTGCATCATCTTGGGAGAAAATGGGCGTGAGGATGGTACAGGGCTATGGCCTAACTGAAACCTCGCCAATTCTAACAGTCAATGGTTTGGAAGAAAGAAAACTTGAATCGCCCGGCCAGCCGCTGGATAACGTTAAATTACGGATTTCCGAAGCAGGCGAGATCCAAGTCAAAGGCCCTAGTATCTTTAGTGGCTACCTCCGTAATCATTCGGCCACGAAAGCCGCCTTCACTGATGATGGATGGTTTAAAACGGGCGACATCGGTAGCCTGCATAGCGGTTGGCTATATATCCAAGGACGATTAAAATTTGCCATCGTACTTTCTAGCGGACTAAAAGTGTTTCCAGAAGATATTGAGTCATTGGCTGGCGATAACCCAGTCTTTAAGGGCATCTGTGTCGTTGGGCTAAGGCAGCCAAAGGGCGAAACGGTGTTAGCTGTTGTCACGTCTGATAAATCAGACAAGGAGATTGGCCAAGCAATTAGTGATATTAACGCCCAACTTGAATCGTTTCAACACATTGACGGATGGGAACGTTGGCCGAATAGTGATTTTCCACGGACTCGTTTGCTTAAAATTGACCACCGGCAAGTCCAGGCTTGGGTGAACACGCATAATCAAACCTACCAGAAAAATAAAGAAGAGCCGGCAAAGGTTGACTCAATAAAAAATATTATTCGGCTAAGCATAGATGAGCCAAATGCCAGTGTCAAGGATTATGATCAACTGGCAGACATTGGCCTTGATTCCTTACGCAGGCTGAACATTATTGCATTAATTGAAGATCAGCTTAATGTTCAAGTTCCAGAAGACAAATTAACCTCATCAACTACCGTAGCAGAATTACGAAAATTGATAAGCAATGGCAGCAAAGCCGAGACCCCACACCAGCGTCCAAAATGGCCATACTGGAGATGGGTAAGGTTCGCCGGCAATGGGTTCAGAGAATGTCTAATTAATTTGATTGTCCGAATTTGGGTTAAAACTCGAGTAGAAGGGAGGAGTAACCTAGACAACTTAGACACTCCAGCCCTATTTATTT
The DNA here is from genome assembly GCA_035510715.1 of Saccharimonadales bacterium (SeqCode). Taxonomy (GTDB): domain Bacteria; phylum Patescibacteriota; class Saccharimonadia; order Saccharimonadales; family UBA4665; genus DATKGQ01. The sequence goes on from DATKGQ010000027.1 coordinate 16,341, forward strand.
TCAATCATACTGACGACTTTGATGGACCAATAATCTACCGGGCTCTGCCTTACCAAATCCGTAAACGTTCAGCAGTAGCCGCTGCTGACGATGTTCTCCGGGAACATAAGATATTGGCTTTTATAATCAGGTTTTGTTTTGCTGGTTTTAATTTTGCCAGAAAAGAGCCTTATATGCCTAGCTTAGAATATGTCAGCGAGATGATTGACAGGGGCTGGAATGTTGTGCTCGCACCAGAGGGGCGCCTTAGCACAACCGCCGAGCTTCAACCATTTAAATCTGGGATTGGGTTGCTGGCAGTAAGTTTAGGGGTCCCCGTTGTGGCTATCAAAACTTTTGGCCTTAGCGGAACAGTGCCACTTCATGCGAAATGGCCCAAGAAACGTAGCCAGGTAACTTTACGAATTGCACAACCCGTAATTTTTGATGATAATGTAACTTATGATGATGCTACGGAAAAATTGCAGGGCATTATGGAAAATCTTTAGTTAATAATGAACAGCAAATCAATCGTTAAGTTGGGGACATGTTCACCATGTTAGGTCTGTTCGGATTGGGCATCGATATTCCAAGAGCTGGCTATCTATAAACCGATTAAATATTTTTTAAAGCGCATACTAACGGGCAACTATATAAGTTTTCGAAGGTGTAACTTTGCGCATAACCAATTGTAATAATTGTAAATTCCGAGCCCTAAATGCACCGGCACAAATTAGTAAGTAAAATTTCCACATCCGATAAAAACGTTCATCATAAACGTCTTTGATCTCGCCATAATGAGCATTAAAATTTTTATACCAAGCCATTAGAGTTTTATCATAATCTGGTCCAAAATTTTGAACGTCTTCAATAATCAGACGGTTTTGGACAGCTTCGCTAATTTGCGTCAAGGTTGGTAAAACTCCACCGGGAAATATGTATTTACTAATCCAGGGATCGATATACTTACTTGGACTGTTAGCAGAGATGGTGTGATGAAGCATAATGCCATCGCGGCTTAACAGTTGGTTACATATTTCAAAAAATTTCTTATAATTTTTTGATCCGACATGCTCTAACATACCAATCGATGTAATCCGATCATATTTGCCGCTTAACTGACGGTAATCTTTCTGGAGAATGTTTACTGACAAACCTTTTGTATTAGCTTTAGCTAGTTTGACCTGCTCAGAAGCTGGCGTTATTCCAGTTACATTGGCACCGTACTTGGTGGCTGCAAACTTGGCAAAACCGCCCCAACCACAGCCAATATCTAGCAGCTTCATGCCTCGCTTAAGCTGTAGTTTCTGGCAAACCAGATCTAGCTTGTTATCTTGAGCCTGATCAAGATTTTTGGCACCTTTCCAGTAGGCACAACTGTAAATCATCCGGGTGCCAAGCATTCTCTGATACAAATCGTTGCCAATATTATAATGATGCTCAGCATTCTGGCGAGCGCCCTTAATACTCTGAGTCCTGAACTGAGATGGAATTGCTGCCAGCAGCAACATTGGACTGACTTTAATTAGTTTACGAATATCAATGCTTAATATTCTTTCAATTAGCTGATCGATACTCTTGCAATTCCACCAGCCATCCATATACGACTCACCCAAACCGAGCTCTCGGTAACGCATGACTTTGCCATAAAAGCGTTTATCAAGAACATCGATATCTTGAGGCATTGAACCTCCAATATTAATGCCCCCCATTTTCAACAGTTCCTTGACTCGCTTCTCTGTCGAATTCATTTTTTATAGTATATCAAAAAATATTAATAAATTTTAGTTATGAATATTATGTGCCTGTGTGCGATTCTGAATATTTTGGCTGGGCTATAGGCCATTTTTGGTGCTCTAGTTGGCCGGGCATCCAGACCAAGCCCCGAACGAGCTAAAAAACTACCACACTCTTTTAGATTATGTTATTTCGACAAAGATTGATGTGGATGATTTGTTTTTTATAAGCATCAGCACTATAATAATCGCAGATTATGGAAAATAAATTCTCTGATACTCCTCCAGACCTTTCGGCTCAACCAAATCAGACACCAATAAGTAATCCGACGGTTTCCATATCGCCTACCATAGGACAAAATCCTACAGTTCAAGCACCTTCTACTCAAGCAAGTCCTCAGCCCGTTATCGTAGGCACGTTTGTGGACCAGGTTGGTACATCGACTTCTGGCCTAGAGAACGAAAATCCTATCAAAAAACTTAGTAAATTGAAAAAGTTAGGTATTTATCTAATAAGCTTTATTATCTTTGCCGCATTATTCTTACTTCCCTTATTACCAGGGGATACTAGCTACGCGAAAACTCAAATAACGCAATCTGGCGCCAGCGGAACCCCAGCAGACTGTACGACTTATAAGGTTACTTACACAAAAGTTAAAGGTTTTCCGCTAGCCTATGGGTTTACGTATAACTCCAACTACACCTTCAACTGCACGCAATCTGGTCAGGGTGAAGGTAATGGATCAAGCAGTGTACCTTATTCTTTAAGTTCGTTCTCAATATTAAAGATAGGCTTTGCTGTTGATGTGTTGACTAGTTTAGTTATATCCGGGGCGGTTTCTTTTATCTTAATAAGATTTTTACAAAAAAAATTAAATTAAAAGTCTACGTGGTTAGTAATGGTACGGCAACTGCCGGATATAAGTACCCACAAGCAAAACAGCAAGCCCTATATAAACTTGATTCTATCGGTGTTAAAATTATTGATAGTAAACAATTAATGCAATAATTAGCAGATTATTTTACGAGACTATCCCTTGACTGCACGGACGTTTAGGAGTAGTATAAGAGTATGAAAACCTACTCTTTTCAACAGTTCTTAAAAGAATATCCTAATGATGAAATTTGTTTAGATAAAATCTTTAATAACTACTATGGAGAGCTTGAGGCTTGTCCTGGGTGTGGAGTTATAGGTTCTAAGTTCTATAGGCTAAAGGGGCGCAAGGCCTATTCTTGTGAGTTCTGTAGGTTTCAGATACATCCGCTATCAGGTACAATCTTTCATAAATCCGATACACCACTAACCAAATGGCTTTATGCTATTTATCTATTCTCGGTATCAAAGAACGGCGTATCGGCTTTAGAGCTACAAAGACATCTACAAGTCACATATAAAACTGCTTGGAGGATAGGTAAAAAGATAAGAGGCTTAATGACTCAGAACAAAGATAAGTTGTCTGGAATTATCGAAATAGATGAAACTTATATAGGTGGTAAACAATCTAGAAAGTTTGGATCAGGTTTTGATAACAAAACTTCTGTTATTGGTATGACCGAACGTAATGGTTTAGCTAAAGTTAAAGTAGATCATGCTAACTCAACTGCTACTAAATTCTTTCTAGAGGAGTATGCTTCAGTTGGTTCAGAAATATATACAGATGAAAGCCCTATCTATACCCACGTTAAGAAACATTTTACTCATAAGGCTGTTAACCATAGCCTAAAGCAATATGTAATGGGCGAAGTTCATACTAATTCTATAGAGGGGTTCTGGGGTCAGCTTAAGCGTTCGATTGATGGGACTTACCACGCTGTTTCTTCGAAATACCTACAATCTTATCTCGACCAGTTTGTTTTTCTTTATAACCACCGGCAGGAACGGATTTATCCGATTCTTTTCGAGAAGGCTTCGAAGCGAGTTTGAGTAAGATTTCAAATTTCTTGTTGGGCATGGTTAGTATTATAGACGAATGTGATTGTAGTGCATTATCACACTGATCAGGCTTAATAAAATAGAAAACTTAAGTATATACTCGGTATTGGAGCTGGTTATTCTAGCTTGTTGCCGAACCCGCACTTGAGTCGGTTAGTTTGTACACGTATAGGGTATTATTTTCTAGCTCGACATTATATATTTTCCCAGATAAAGTCGATGACTTGCCGTCAATAACCAAGTAGTCATTTACGGGATTAAAAACTACATAGTGACTATCAGAGTCATTAATATCAGCCAACGTGCACTCCATTTCATTGTTAACAGATTCAACTTCCGGACCACTACTGTCACTTGTCGCTGGGTAACAACTCCCGTCAAGACTCTTCGCCGGTAGAGGATAGTAGTATCTATTATCAATGACTAAATAGGGAGATTTTGAACCTATTAAATAATAATAGTCCCCACTATCATTAACGCCTGCATAATATACTGAGTTATTAATAACTGGCCGTCCCGATTGCCCTCCGTTGCCAAAAGTAAAATAAGTTAAATCACCATAATATTCTGACTCACTGTATCCTGTTGTTTTGGGACTGTTACCCGGCACATTATTAAATTTGTATGTATTGGTAATTGCTTTTGTCGCGTACATCGAATTACCGTTTACCATAAGCTGTGCATAGCTAATTGTGGTATCGTATCCGCTGACTAAATATTGTGCGCTGTTAGGGTCAGGGTTGGAGTTATCTTTACTATTGGTTATTACTTCTTTGGCAATCCCGTGAATGCCATAAACAAAGTAATATTTTCCATTGTTACTAACACTAAAGTACCCACCTTGAGTATCGACATTACTGCTAGTCATGTTCCCATTGTAATAATAACCATTACTTGTACCACCTATATAGTTATTTAGATCCGAGTCAAGAGCTATCTCATTGTCAGAGTTACCACTAACAACATTGCTACTATGGGATAGAGCAACCCCATTTACATATATCATGTTGTTATACAAATAAGCGTATTGCTGACCACTATTCGAGATACCTAAAAGTGTATAGCCATTGCTTCCTAAATTTGCTCCAGCATCAGTGGTGTTAGGGATTAATTTCCCATCTATATAAATTCCACTGTTTAATACATATCCATAATTAAGCCCATTTTGACTTAAGACCGGGCCGGGAGCAGTTGCGAAGTCGGTATTTTCAGTTGCCATAGAAGTATTAGGATCAGTATAAACAACCTTGCCATCATATATCACATCCCCATTGGAGACACCACCAGAGCCACTACCAAATTGAATATAAACATAGTGACCGTTAGAGGTTGCAATAGGATAACTACCGAGGTTATTATTTACTGCGTCAGAAGGAATGTTGACATATTGGATAGCCAAATTTGCAGTTGCTGGCACCGGAGGAAGCCCACTGGATATTCTGCTTTGCTCAGCCGCGCTTAATTGAACGTACGGTGGGGTAAAGTTGGCTAATTTAGAGCTCTGGCTATTTGATGAGTGCTCAGACGTTTTATGCAATGCAAACCATACAAAACCTCCTGCAATCAAAATCAACACCGTAATGAATACCATAGAATAAACCTTTTTAGAAAAGTGTTTTCTAGAAGAAGGAGTAGGTGTTTTTAGGTTAATATGTTGAAGCTCATCAGATGGTATTGGTAAGACTTCTGTGTTTTTTGGGTCTATGATATTGCTAAGGCTATTGCTAGATGGCTCTAATTGTGTTTGTTGAGCCGAATTTCGATTTTGATCACCCACAATAGGATTATTTTATCACGGGGTATCATAAATGTATCGGCGAACGAAGACTATAGTTATAAGAATGGCCTGCGGGTATAGATAAATAGGCGAGATAAAAGGTCTTCCTATATTTATATCTGCAGAACAATAAAAACAGAAAGATACGCTTATGTACTGTGGTGGGGACTTGCGTAAATAGGATTTACGCAATTCCTATTTAATAAATTGACCTACGTGTCGTAAGGGGATAGTCTCGTTATTTTAATACTTGAAATTATTATAAATATAATTTATAATATAGATTAATAGTGACTGGAAAGAAGCTAGACATGACTAAAGAATCAATCCCTAGCCCAGAACGCAAAGACTACCTTGTGCCGCCAGTTAGACTTGCCATAGTATCGCGACATCATACCCCTCCACCTGTATCAGGAGGAGTAATGTCCGAATAATCGTCTGGATCAGTGTCTAAAAGCGTAGTAGTACGTAGATTACTTCAACGAGCTTCTTGGGAAAGGACTTGGAGCAATATGTCCGCTCAGATACGCACTAAACTAGATGAACTGAATCTTAGCTCTGTAGATGATATAGAAAAATATCTGGGATGA
>DATKGQ010000028.1:0-15063 GCA_035510715.1 Saccharimonadales bacterium (SeqCode)
GCCATAGCTTTTGTTAGTCAATATCTCTATCTCATTTCTCTCGTGATCGCTCAGGCCTTCATATTTCTTTTGCTTCATTACTACACTTTACTTACCGAAAGTGCTTATGTGGATGTCCTACTATATTCCGGAATCTTTGAAACCAAAACCTATATGAAAAGATCTATAATACTGGAATTATACTTGTCTGCTAGCGATTAACAATCAGAATTCCTTGAGCAGGGCACTATAAACATTAGAGTTTTTTATTGCGCCACTATTGCTAGAGTATTGGTATGATCGGCCTGGTTCGTACGGTTTTATTGCCAGACTCGGACATAGGCAACCAGCATATCGGCCGGCGTAACGACTGTACCGCCATAGGAACCGGTAGAGTTCTCCAGAATCAGGTACATCGGCATTGATGTGATACCGGTGGTGATCTTTCCGACTTGTATGCCGTCATAGTAATAAGTCACACTGCCCGGCTGCCAGTTGGCCCCATAAGTATGCCAGCCGCTGTAGTTACCGGTAGCGCAGCCGCCGGGGGCACCGCCGGTGTAGTGGAAGTGAAAACATGCCAAACCGCCTAATCCTTCCATGATATCCATCTCGCCGTCAGTCGGCCAGCTTTGGCCGTTTGTCCACCAGGCCGGCCAGTTGGCTATTTTACTGCTTGACGCCGGTAAGTAGATTTTGGACTCAGCGTAGCCATAAGTAAATTGATAGCCACCGTGACCAGGTTGGCCATCATCAGGGTTAGTTGAGACAATGCCTCCTGAGCTGCTGGTAACTTCCAGATTGAGGTCGCCGCCGGACACGCTGACATTAGACGATAGCATCAGAGTCTGGTTTTGAGTGTTACCGCTGCCGAACCAGTCCGGGGACCAAGTTGTGGTATTAAGACTTGAATCAGCAGTAAACTCATCATCGAACTTCATAGTCCAACTACCGGATACGCCAAGCGGTGTTAGCGGGTTTACTGTCACGGTTGCCGAAGTGTTGGCATTGCCGCCTGATCCGGTGCAAGCTAGGGCATAAGTACTGGTGGCAGTCAATGTTCCGGTAGAGACTGAACCGGATGTCGCTTTACTGCCTGACCAGGCATTTGAAGCGATGCAGCTGGTAGCATTAGTACTGCTCCAGGTTAGGGTGGCAGACTGGCCGGTAGTTATAGACGACGGTGAAGCGCTTAAAGAAACGGTTGGGGCGGCCGGCGTTGGAGTCGTAGCCGGAGCAGACGGCTGAGTAGTAGTCGTAGTAGGTGTAGTGGTCTTAGTTGTTGCTGGCGCCGGAGTCGATTTTGCGGGAGTAGTAGTTGTTGTTTTGGGGGTAGTTACCGGCTGAGAGGTGGCGGTATCAGTTTTAGCCGTTGATTTAGGACTGGAGCTGGTTTTTGGGGAGTAAGTTTTTTGATTATTTGACTGCGTGGCGGTTGTAATTACTAATTGTTTTTGGTTATGGGGCTGCGCGATAACCGACACATAGGTCCAGGTACCCAGGCCAAAGCAAAGTAAAACCCCGCAAATAGTAAAAACTATCGGGTAAAGTTTAACTAGCCGAAAGATTTGTTTAATTTTACTTGGTTTATTCTCCGGCGGGGGTTCAGGGTAGCCAACAATTACTCTGTTCACATCATTGTTGTCAGTATCTTGCATTTTTGGTCTTTTTTTATTTTGCTTTACTTAATGCTTATTTTATCATAATAAATACCTTGTTATGGCAAGATTACTAAAAAGCTGCCGAAAAACTATTTTTTTATAACATCAGCATCTATCTATTTGTAACCCAGGCGACCATATCTATGTGATCAATTGAGGGATAAAAGTCTCCAACCGCCGGATGGCCAAATACTCCGATAAATTCATTAATCACCCGCAAGCGCTCATTAATATTGCCGGAAACACTTAAGGACAGCATTCCCTTAGGTTTCTCAACTGGCAGCAGGTGCCGGGTAACTTTGAAAGAGGAAGAACCGGCCATTAGCGCCCATGGCGGCGGCGACAAAGCGCCACGGATAAAACCCGAGGGGATCCCGGTGGTTGCCAGGAATTTGGGCAAAGCAACTTAGAATCGGGTGGTTCATTGGCTAGACGAAACCGCATCCTATAACTGAGATTTTTTAGTATCTGGTGTCTGGCGGATTCTTGGGCGCTTATGGTTCATGGGTTATTGGACAATCCCCAAGAATTATTAGGGAAGCCAGAATTTGTGCAAATGTGGTCCGTCAAGCTGTAGGTAAAGAACTTCCCGAACCAAATAGAGGGTTACTGTTTACGCTATCACAACTACTATTAGTTCCTGTAATTAGATATTTTCATTTAGTGATATCATAATATTAATGATATAAATCCACCTAGCAACAACCCTGTCAAAGCTCGTGACACAAAAGGGAATGTGGTTTTCACCTTAAGGGCATCTAGCATATGGTCGATAGTGTTAGTTATTAGTTTGACTATAAAGGGGTGAAATATATGGCCGAAAAACTAGATGATAAGGCAGCCATGGAGTGGTATGACCAGCACCACAAGGAAAACATGAAAAACTGGCGAGCCTGGGGAAGTTGGTTTAGCTGGGGTTCACCAGTTGGTCTTGGCCTGTTTTACGCATTAGTGGCAGTTTCCACTGGCGTAACTATATGGCTAATACACCATAAGTAGGTAAGCTACCTACAAAAACTAAACACCGCTTTATAGGCGGTGTTTTTATTGTGTTAAAGATAAGTTTTAGGGAGAGCCACCGTGTGATGCTGTTGCAACTGAAATTAGACTTGAGCCCACAATCAATATAACTGACTGTGCGTACCTATAAATGCAAAGATAATAATTATATCGTTCTTTATGTAGTAAAGAACTCGCAAATCGCTTTCAATATCTATACTACGATAGCCTTTATACTTCCCCTTTAAAGCATGATCACGTAAAACTCTGTCGTGAGGGTTTTTCTTAAAAAGGTCTAGACGTTCATAAAAACGTATCTTTTGCTTCTCGTCAAGCCTTTTAAACTGCCTTGTAAAGCTTTTAGTAAAGTCAACTTGATGGTAAAGCATTTAGAGCGTCTTTAAGTAAGCTATGGCTTCTTCTGTTGTCTCAAATGGCCCCGAGGTTTCGCTGGCCTTTATTTCTTTTTCGGCCTGTTCTACTAGTTTCTCCATTTTAGGAGTCATAATTTCTACCGCGCTAAAATGGATTTGCCCGGTTACTGCCAATTCCATAAGATAAGCATTAACAAGAGTGCTTAGGGGGATACCAAATGAGCTAGCTACAATTTGAGCCTGCTTTTTAACGTGTTCATCAACTTTAACATTTAGGATAGCTGTTTTCATAATACAAAGTATATACTTTGTTATACAAAGCTGTCAAGTTGTTTAATGCCGGATGTCATCGGATACTATGTAAATATTTAAACTTAAGCGGTATAAAGGGCCGCGTGTGCCGTTGTTGTAACCAGCATCGGGATTAATAAGCCTGAAATTGCATCAATACCTTAGTGGACGTATTTCGAACAAACTATTTAGAAAATTTTAGTTACATAAGCAAGACGACAAAAATCAAATTTACTATGATACTATCTACTTATGACGATAATAAAATCAAAATTCACATATTATCTAGTAGCTATACTTATAGTAATTGATATTCTTGCTTTTCTATATTCGGTTGTAGATATATTAAATCACAATGCATCCTATAAGTTAATTTGGGTTCCTATTGTTATTGGAATTATGATAGCTGGGCTTGCACTATACGCCCATACCGGTTTCAACAGTAAAACCTACTCCCAAAATTTTAAGCACAAAGCTCTAATCATAGGACGAGTTAGTATATTGGCAAGCCTATTGCTTATATTAACTATTGGTATTGTTTTCCTGTACATTTCATCAATGAATGTCCCTTGGTAGTATCGTCTGTTTTTCTTGAATAACGTAGTAAATCTCGTGGCGGGGCATAGGGAATAGAACTTTTTAACAGATAGTAAACGGCACTTTTATAGTACGTATTTCGAAAAGTACCAATTTACTCATCTGTTAATGCGACTGGAGGGCCAACTGGGACTCAGGTCTACGGTAGCTGCTTATATGCTCCTTCTTAAGAACGATTCGCGCAAAGGTATGATAATTTAAGTACTATTTAATACTCTATGTAGTAGGAAAACTACCATATGGGCAAACAAAGCAGAGATTATTGAGCAAGATCAAAGTATATACCGCTGCTGCTTGCTTTAAAATCTTTACTTGGATAAAACTTAGAAGTATGGAAAATAGACGGCCGCCCCAACCAAATGATATCCCAGACTCGGTTGTTAACCTCTTGCTCAGCTCGGAAATGTATGTAGACTCGGTTGCGGCATTAATTGCCAGGTTAAAAGAAGACTACTCGCAGCCTCAGCGTTATTATCATACATTTGATCATATCAGGCAGGTTGTAAGTTACCTCAACACTAATCAAGCATATTTAACTAACCCAAGGGTGGCTCTTTGGGCGGCTTTCTACCACGACGTTGTTTATGATCCTCACGCCGAAGCCGGCCGGAATGAGGAAGACAGTGTCCTTAGGGCAGAAGCTGATTTGCGGAGCCTACTCCCCGAAAGTGAAGTTCGTGAAGTACAGGCCTTTATCAGAGCGACGGCCAGCCATATGACGGGTAGCGCTAACCACGACTTAGAACTTTTCTTAGATGCTGACATGTCTATACTTGGTTCGCCGGCAGAAGTCTATTTTCAATACGCTGCTAATATCCGGAAAGAATATGGGTGGATGCCAATTGGGCATTATATAATCGCCAGAGCAGGAATCCTTAACGATCTCTTGGGCCGCGAAAAATTATTTCTCACAGCTGTTGCCTGTGATGAATTTGGAGAACAAGCAAAAGACAATATCTTAAGTGAGTTGGGTAGTTTAAGTAATTGGTAGCCGGCGGCGTTTTAGGGAAGGTTATTATTTACTTGGCTGGAGCCGGACTAGGATGGCATCGTAAACAGGGGCGGGAACTAAATCCTGTATTATCTTGGCTCTGTCAAAGTCTCCCGGCAGATTTATCAGACCGCGCACTAAACTAGACGCTATATGGTCTTGGTTGGGCAGGGTGTAATATGTCTGGGTATCCACAAAACCATCACTTTCGGAATCTATGCCAACAGCATCTTGAACGAAAAGATTCTGCTTGTAGAGTGCAATCTCATCTAAAAAGTCAGTCACGCTACGGGCGCCCCTGACTAACACGCTGGCACCTAGCTTCCGGGCATGATCAACGGTCAGCCCATCTTTAATGACAATGGCCTCAGCGTTGGTAATGTGACCGATTGAGGCCTTAACAAAGTCGAACCTTTCCTCGGGGCTGAATTCAGCTTCTTTTGCCGGGTTGTCGGCAACCGCCATGTAAAGCCAATCTAACCTTCGGGCCGCCCGTTCGGCAATACTGACGTGGGCAATAGTTACAGGATCAAATGATCCTGCGTATAGTCCCTTGATTTCCATCCGCGGGGATGTTTTAATATCGCTCATTAAGCATTAATCTATCACTTTTTCTAAGATTTTAAAATAGCAGCATCTGGTAACAATCCCATTACAGTCAGCGTTATTGTTTTTATTCAAGTTATTTTGCCAGACTAATTTTAAAATTACTCGGGACAATCAAGAATTTTACTAGCAGTAAATCAATACTGCTATTGCTTGAGGTAGGCTATTGCCATCCCTATACTACATTGTTATGGAAAGATCGGGTCAAGAAACAGCTGGTAATAACTTTGTAGCTGACGAAGCCACCCTGGCCGCCCTGCGTTTTCAGGTTCTTTATAAGGAGAGCTCCGTTACAGAAGAAACCAGCCGGCAGCTGGTTGAATATACTCTTCCTCAGTTGAATAATGCCTTGCGGGGACTTCTCAAGAGCAATCAAGATCTGGCTGAAGATATCATCCAACAGACTTACGAGCGGGCCTTTAAGGCTCTATCCAAAGGTAAGTTTAAGGGTGAGGGTCAGGTTGGTGCCTGGCTTTATCGGATTATGCTCAACAACTTGAGAACGCACTACCATAAAAAAAGTAATCGCGACGATTTATTACTGCCGCTCGATGAATATGCCGGCAAGGAAATGGTTGATAGCGTTGACGTGGAAGAGGAAGCAATGGCCCTTGTCTTAGCTAAGCGTATCGATCAAATTGTAGTAAACCTGGATATCAGCGATCAGGACCGGAAAGTATGGTTCATGATAATTAAAGAAAACCGAAAATACGCCACAGTAGCGGTGCTAACTGGGCTATCGGTGACCTTGATCAAGGTCATTGTACACCGTATCCGCAAAAAAATTCGTACGGCTCTCGAAGAGTGAAACGCCAGCAGCTAAAGGCTTATCCCTTAAGTCCTTCGGCCAAAAAATAATTTATCTAGCTTTGATATGCTCTCTAACCTTGGCCATTATGTCCCGATAATAAACATAGGACGTGGTTAATCTTCCAAAGCGGGCCAGCCGGTGAAATTTCACCAGACGAGCAATTTGCCGGAAACTTATTAGATATACTTCCTTAACTTCAGACAGTTGCGGCGAGATACTAAGATCTTGTTTGGGTAATTTTACAAGGTAGCTATACAAGAAAAACTTGGAGTAAAGTTTTTTACTGGGATAATAACGGTTTACTTTCCGGATTCCCAGATCGATAATTTCGGCATCTTTAATGGTAATCCCCAGTTCTTCTTTAGCCTCGCGCCGCGGGGCTAGCTCGGGATCTTCGCCGCTATCAATTCCGCCGCCAAATGAGACATCAAGCAAATCCGGTGAAAATACTATTTCGTGGCTGCGTTTTTCAGTAACTATTTTATTGTCGTGGGTCACTATGACGCCATGGCAGGAGCGGTGCCAAAGGCCTTTCCGGTCTGTCCAGGCTAGCGGTATTGAATATCCCAGTAGCTTATTGCCAGCATCGACTACGTCGATTATGCCTGAGAGGACAATATCTCTGGTTAATCTATCGGCGTAAGTATGAATTTTAGCGTAAGTTCTCAGGATAAGATTATCAACCGCTTTTTCATCAGTGCTGATAACGTTACTTTTTAACAAGGCCTCATCCAGGTTAAGAATATTCCAGGTTTCAGTTTTATCGGCTATATATTTAAATCTTGCTTCGGCATCTAAAGCAATGTCAGCATTCATAAAAATTATTAGGTCGGCTGAATCCAGTAAATTCTGAGTGGTTTGCCGGCAAGAAAAATTTTGCCATGATTTTAGGCCAAGCAGGGTGGCAATTAAAGCCGGCAGTTTTAGTTTGTCAGCCTCACTGACTTTGTCTGCTTCGAGGCCACTGGAAGATATAGATACACCTGACAAGCCTTTTGATTTTAAATAAGTCTCCGCCAGCCGTCCGCGATAAACGTTCCCGCGGCAGACAAAATGAATTTTTAATTTTTTTCATTCTCTTCATGATAACAAAAACTTAACCACATAAGTTACTTTTGTTTATGAGTTAAATATCTTTAAACTGACCCTAGGCTTCTAACTGCTAGCGCTTGCAAGTTATCATTAACTTTGTAATTCTTATTCTATGGCAGGAGAAGCTCTTAAGCCGGGCGGTGATTGGGTTAGCAGATTAGTAGAACGCGTGCCTGGCGACGGCAGTGTTGAAGTATTGCAATTAGTTGATGACTCTGTAGCGTTATTGCTCCAAGATGGGGAGGGGACGCCCTGGCTACTGGCGGAAATCAGCAACTTCAGCCCGGATCCGGAAGGCTGTTTGGATTTATTAGAAGAAGACTATGAAGTTCCGTTTAAGACATCCGGGGACAAATGGTTTATTAATCTGACATCGGAATCTGTAGCTACTGTTTTTTTCGAAACAGGCGGGTTAGATTGTATTCAGGGTTTTGTCTATGCCATGCATGATTATGCCGGGGGCGGTCCGCTGACGCCAGAATTATACGTTGAGTATCTGAGACAAGAAATACAGGCGGCAGTTGAAGAAGGTGAGTTCACGCCGCTAGCAAATGCTGATAACGAGGAAATTCAAGAGTTTATAAGAGCTGTAGTTAATGATTATTTTCATTGACGCTTATATTTTGGAGAGCCGACAGGCATGCCGCGGCAATTAATATTCAGCCTTAATTTTGCCTACTTTAGCTACGCACTACATATATTTCAATTGTTAGAATAAAAAACAATTATTAAAATCCGCTGATCAGGCTTTACGCATATAGGCCCGGACGGTGAGTGGTGCAAATACAGCTACAATTATTGCTGCGCCAAGTATACAGTACCAAAAATCATGGCCGATAACACCTTGATTAGCCAGCTCACGCACTGCAGATACCAGATGAGATATGGGGTTTACCTTAACAAATGCCTGCAGCCAGCCGGGCAGGGTTTTAACTGGTATAAAGGCGTTGCTTAAGAAAGTAAGCGGAAATAGAACCAAAAATGCAATACCTTGGACGCTGGATGAAGTACGGGCAATCATACCAATGAAGGCAAAAATCCAGCTAATGCACCAGGCGACGACAATGGTTAGCAGGGCGCCAATAACTAAATAACCGAAACCGCCGCCGGGTCGCCAACCTAATATATAGCCCATTAACAATGTCAGTACCGTGGCAATGCCATAGCGAATAACATCAGCTAGTAGTGCGCCAGTCAGTGGGGCGATACGCGACATCGGCATACTACGAAACCTATTAAACACGCCCTTATCCATGTCTTCGCGAATCTGTACCCCCGTAACCAGAGATGTGGTTAAAACTGTCATGGCCAGAATACCAGGAATGATGATCGGCAGGTAGCTGTGGACATTGCCAGCTATGGCACCCCCGAAAATATAGGTAAACATCAGTGTAAAAATGATGGGCTGGATCGTGACATCGGAGAACTGTTCAGGATTTCGACGCATTTTACGGATAGCGCGGTAAGCCATCACCAGTGAGTCATGGATAACCTGTCGCATACTTATATGGTTTTTCAACTGCCGGTCTCTGGCGGGAATAATTTGCCGGGTGTTACTCATGGTCTGCCTCACTAATTTCTTCTTTGGTGTCATGGCCAGTAATAGTTAAGAACACTTCGTCTAGCGTTGGCTTCAAAACACTTACTTCAGCCAGATGGATGTGGCTCTTTCGTAAATCTATGAGCAAGTCGGTAACCCGTTCCGGGTTAGTCATTGGCGCGGTAATCAGCATCGGCTCGATAATCTGGGCTCTTGTTTTTAGCACTGCGTTTACTACCTCAAGTGCTTTTTCGACATCCTTTTGATGAGTAAGCTGTAACTGCAGGGTAGTCAGGCCAACAGACGCTTTGAGCTGATCGGGCGTACCTTCAGCCACAACCTTACCATGATCGATGACGGCTATCAGGTCGGCTAATTGGTCGGCTTCATCAAGATACTGGGTGGTTAACAGTACCGTTGAACCGGTTGATACCAAACCCCTGATTGTTCCCCACATTTGGTTGCGGGTGCGCGGGTCAAGTCCGGCAGTTGGTTCGTCGAGAAAAATAAGCGGTGGTTGGGCGATTAGGCTGGCAGCCAGGTCAAGCCGACGGCGCATGCCGCCCGAGTATTTGGACAACGGCCGCTTGGCAGCTTCAGTTAAGTTATATTTTTCTAGTAGTTCAGCAGCTTTCAACTTGGCTTGTTTCTTATCAAGTCCCAGGAGGCGCGAAAAGATTACCAGATTCTCTGTTGCCGAAAGAGTTTCGTCAACCGAGGCAGCCTGGCCGGTAAGTCCGATAAGCTGCCGGACTATTTGTGGTTCCTTTTTTACGTCATGACCGAATATCTTGGCTGTACCGCCATCGGCGTTAAGTAGGGTTGAGAGGATATTGATAACCGTCGTTTTGCCGGCGCCGTTCGGACCAAGCACGCCATAAATGCTACCCTCGGGTACTTGTAGATTGACTCCGTCAACCGCCCGGTTATCGCCAAATACTTTTACGAGGTTATGAGCTTCAACTGCCAGCCCAGTTTTAGTTTCATTAGCCATTCATTATTCCTTAACACTGTTAGATTTATGTACTATTAATTTAACACTGTTAAATTTTTAAGTCAAGTGCTATACTTCTGCTTATGATAGGCCACGGTAGAAGAGAACTTAATTTAGCCCGTTTAGAAAAGAAACGACGGTTTATTAACAAACGCTTAGAGCGTCAAAGACTACGTATAAACGATCAATTTGACCGTCAAGAAGCGCTAATAAGCCATCATTTAAATCACAAACAAGAAGAAATCATTGCAGCGGCACTCGTGCTTTTAGATGCTGATGGTTTAACTAATCTAAGCTTACGTAAATTGGCTGATTCTCTTGATATGCAGGCTCCCGGTCTATATTGGCATTTTAAAAACAAGGAGATACTAATAGACTATCTGGCCGAGGATATCTTAAAAAAGGAGTTTAAGGGCTTACAGCCACGCTCTGATGATGAGTCATGGCAAGATTGGCTATCTAAGACCATGAATAGATTAAGGAGTGTTATGCTGGCCCATAAAGACGGCGCCCGGATTGTGGCTGGCGCCCACCTCTACCCGGCAGTCACGCTGGGAAATTTATATGAATTATCGATCCGCTCACTGCATGAAGCCGGTTTAAGCCTGGAAGACTCTTTGCACATTGTAACGACTACTACTACTTATACTTTCGGCTACGTTATTGAAGAGCAATCATCTCCCAGCATTGGTTCTTTTGGGGATCAATTAAATGCTTTAGGACAGGAATACCCAACTATCGCTAAAGCTATCAAGGCCTCCAAGCAGCACAACCCCACTAATAATAGGGTTCCTGATTTTAATGTCGGCTTACAGTTAATTATTAATGGCGCAAAGTAAGGTGTGGCGACCAGTGATATTGGCTCGTCTGGCTCGAACCCGCCGCTCCAGAATTTATCATACGTCAATTCAGAGTCCCCTAAGCGCTTTTATGGTATAACACAAGCTATCTGTAACGACGCATAAAGTGATCGTCTTCACCCCTACGCCTTCTTGTCGCACAGATTAGTGCTTGTCTTCTTCTAACTTCGGACTCAATATATAGTCTGGCGCGCTCTGCTCCCATGATTTCTGCGAGACTTCCAACGCTGGGACGTATTTTTTCATCACCAGCCAGGTCGCTACAAATATCCGTTGGCTGAATTGCACTTTCATCCCCATCCCCTAAAGATTCAATTGGTTGCGGGTTAATTTCAGTCATAATAAATGCAATTATAGCAAATAATTACGGTGGCAGTGCAGGGCTTAAGGTCTTAGGGTGCCAAAGAATACCTGCCAGGCCAGTAGTGATTTGGCGACCAGACTTAAGATGATGTAGACTCGTTCGCCGTATAAGTAATTCTTCCAAGGACCGATTTTCTTATATTGCAAAATCATATTGACGGCAAAGCAGCTGAAAAATATGAAGATTGACACAAAAATCCAATAGACGAATGTCGGGGCGGCCCGGCCCTTAGCAGCGCTCAGCCAAAAATAGAAAGCAATAACTACCCAGGGGATAATCCCCGATAAGCAACCGATATAATAGCTCAGCCAGTTAACCTTTTCAGTCGATTGGTTATGGACCTCCATGACCAGGCCCATTAAATTCATTATTCCGGCCAGGGCAAAGATCATCAGCAAACTGGTAAAATCATAAACACCTACCAGCATAGCAATGGCGATCATCATGACGCTGGCTGATAATGAGTACTCAATCCACCGAGCCTTATTGATGCCAAGTTTTAAGTTACTGTTATAGCGTTTGTTGTAGACGGTGGCGATCATCAAATGGAAGAAGGCAGACAGGAAGAAGAAAACCGCTATCAACCAGGGCAGTTGAATATTGAACAACTTTGCCGTAGCCGGGTTGAGGGTTTTAGTGGTGGTGTCATAGGCTAGGTAACTACCGGATATCGGAATGGCAAAGTTTCTGCTGATTAATATGATAGTTATCCCCTGGGCAAGATGTAATAATCCGGCAATTAAATTTAGTCTTTTGAATTTTGATAATGTTAGATTTTCAGCCATATATCTATTATACCAATAAGCGGAATTTGGCGGCGCTGCTGATCTGAACTTAGCCTAATGGCACAAGTTCTTCCGGCTCAAACACACCGCTCCAGATTTTGTCGCTGGCCCGTTCACAGCTCCGGATGGCTTTGATAGTGGTAGTAAAGCACTTCAAGTCATCAATGCCGCTGTTGTCCAGGATTTTATAAATGCACTCCTGCAAACGTCGTTCCAGATTAGCATTTTCGCAGACGAACAACAGATTAGGGTAGTTACTGGCCGTTTCCGCTTCCCATTCGCCCGAGTCAAAATGATCGATGTATTGTAAGACTCTGCGCCTGATAGCAAAGAACGGAGTAGATATTAGGGCCAGCTCTATCATATAATCCGGCAGGTTTTCAAACATTTCTATAAAGTGGAGAAAGGCGTCAGGTAGCGGTCTGGGATAATATTGATCAGTTATCTCGCTCTTACTAAAGAACTCGATATTAGTTTTGCCATATAGTTTGGCAAATTTGTTTCGTAGCTCAAATATAATTAAGCATCTATTGATAAACTCCTCGCTGGCCGACTTATCCTTATAGTTCAGGTTTAGGGCTAGCGGGTTAATGAAAGGGTTTTGTTTGATTAACTTGATACCCTTGGGGCGCAAATAATAGGTTGCCGGCTTATTTAATAATCTATGGCTACCATTATCATTTCTACCAATATATTCCTGATCCAATAATATCTTTAATCGTTTACGGGTATAATCCCCTGTACCTAGACCTTGGAAACTGGCAATTAACTCAATAGTCCCAAACCTGAACTTATATAGGATAAGTAATATCTTTAGCTGCTTAGCATTAAGTTGTTTACGTTTAACCTGCATAGAAAATGTATTTATTGTATATATATAATATATAAATAGAAGAACACAAAAATGCAAATATTTAAAGATATAAATCGCAAGCTAAATAGCCGATACCAAGCGGCTGTTTACGGCAGATAATTTCGGTGTGGTGCATCGGTTGATTTTTCAGTCTTTTTTAGCTCGGGTTTGTAAAACTTACAGCAGCTGACCACGAGTCGACTAAGTCTTATGGTTGCATCGATTGCAGATAGGCGTTAATAATAGGGTTATGGCTACACCCGCAGAAGGATTATCGACAAGCGAATCATTGACACCCGAAGCCTGGCTGGATATGCTCGATGATACCAGTGATCAGGAATGTTTCCCAATTGTGGACGGCGTAATCGGCGTGGTCGGTATTGACAACAATGAGTCAACTATCGATATCGACGTGGCGGCTTATCATGCGCCGGCACTAGATCTGCTGGATTATCCGACGCTTAGGCAGCATGCCGGTGTCTGCCGCGGTTTAATTGGTCCTAACCCTGAAGCGGTTCCGATACCCGCCGAGACGACAAGAGTAGTTTTAATTGTTCCGGAAGAAAATAATTATCATATTAACGCTAACAGCCCGCTTAGCACATTGGACGCTTTTGTGCAGGTCGGCGACAACGAAACACCAATTACCATTCTTAGGTTTAAACTGCCTGATCATACCTATGCTTATGATTATTGGCTAAGAAAAAATTATTAATTTTTTCATTCAGATAATAAAGTTTAACATTTATTTGACTTAATAAGACATTGTTATTAATTAGTGATATTATAGCTATATGAGAGTGTGGATCGACCAAGAATTATGTACCGGTGACGGGTTATGTGAAGAAACTTGCCCAAGTCTATTTGAGCTTCATGACGATGCCTTAGCCTATGTTAAAGAAATTGGGCAGGTGGCTTTATGTGATGAGCAAGGCCAGCCAATTCACCAAGGCGTTAACGGCAAGGTGGCTGTGCCTACGGAGCTAGAAAAAGCAGTGCGAGAAGCCGTCGAGGATTGTCCCGGCGAATGTATTTTTATTGAAACGTAAAAATTACTTATAGCTAAAGCACCCAGCTATAAGCCGTTGGCCTGGGCAGCTGATTTAAAAGCTGTCCAGGCCGGAGTGGCTGCACCAGAGACGTATAAGCCATTGGCATCCCATGTCCCGGGCTCATATAAACCAAAGCTCGTCCAGGAGCTTGAAACTTTATACGGATAAAGGTTGTAATACCACAACCCGTGAATCCAAGAAACCGTAGCTAGCTGATTGATAACTGTAGTAATGTTGGAATCTTTTTGAACCTCGGTTACATAAGGCGATTGACAATCGGCGCCAACGGTATAGCCAGCCGGTTCAGCGGCTTGGTTGGTGCACCAGCCAACTTCTGTAATGTCTAAACTTAAGTTGGTCAGGCCAGCGTTAACTAGTAGTTGATGGACATAGTAGACCATCCCCCAACCAATAGTGCTAGTACCACTGGTATCGCCTGATAAGACACTTGTTAGGTCAAGATCATTGTAAGGATGTACCACCACCCCCTGAACAACATTAAAGCCGCCATCGGCCAATAAATCAGTATCCCAATTAGCGGTACCGATGGAGTTTTCATTAGCCGCAGCAGTGATGCCGATATTGCTTAGCCCGGCATTGTTCAAAGCGGTTCTAAGATCCTTTAGTAAAGTGGCATAGGCATTAATGTCCGCGGTTGTGACACTATATCCCCACCAATTGCCATAAGGCTCATTTAAAATTTCCAACAGCTGTGGGCCATAGGCTGAGTTGGCGGCTGAGTTATTTGTGTAAAATGTGCCACCCGCGCAATAGGCTTGGCACCAACTGATAGTCGCACTAACGAAATTAGGTATATTTAGAGTTGATAGTTCAACATATTGATTTAGCAGGGGAAGGGGAACAATATGGGCGGAAGTAAGTTGACCTATCCAATTAGCAATTGTCCCATCACCACTAGGATCAGCGAATGTTGTACCGTTAAAGTCTATTTCGCCACGTTCACTATTAACTCCAAGTTGTTGGAGAATGCCGGTTTCGGTAGTTTCGGAATTATAGGTATTTTCGAGAGCTGCGTTTATGCCTAGTAACTTACCGCTATAAAGCGAGGTTGATGCTGTCACTGTTACGGTTGTAGACGCACTACTCGTACCGCCGAGACCGGTGCAAGTTAGGGCATAGGTACTGGTAGTACTTAAAGCTCCGGTTGAAGCAGTTCCGGATGTCGATTTACTGCCTGACCAGGAACCGGTGGC